>DATKPZ010000019.1:0-11339 GCA_035523815.1 Alphaproteobacteria bacterium | reverse complement strand
AAGCAGCGCGGGCTGTGCCCTCGTGCATCGCGAGAACGAGTTAATCGTGCGTTGGCGCGAGTATCAAGCGCCATAGGCGTCGTCGAGCAGTTCGACGATGTGTCGCACCTGCGCGCCCAGACCCGCGGCACGTAGGCCGGCTGCAACTTGCAGCGCGCAGCCCGGATTCGCCGTCGCCACGACCGCGGCGCCAGTGGCCTCGATGTTGCCGACCTTGCGCGCTTGAAGCCGCTGAGCCATCTCGGGCTCGGTGAGATTATAGATGCCCGCGCTTCCGCAGCACACCGCGCTTTCGTTCATCTCCACGAGCTCCAGCCCCGGAATCTTTTCAAGTAAGCGCCGCGGCGCCGCGCTCACGCGTTGAGCGTGCACGAGATGACAGGGCTCTTGATACGTCACCCGGGCGCGCAGCCGCCCTCGCGGCGCGGGCAGGTCCATGGCGTCGAGAACTTCGGTCACGTCACGCACGCGCGCGGCAAACGCGCGCGCGCGCTCGCGCCAAGCCGCATCGGCGTCGAACAGCTCGCCGTACTCTTTGAGCGCACTTCCGCAACCGGCGGCGTTGACTACGTAAACGTCGGCGCCGCTACGCTCGAATGCCGCAATGTTCGCGCGCGCGAGCTCGCGCGCAAAATCCGGCTCGCCGGCATGGACGGCCAGAGCGCCGCAGCAGCCCTGCTCGCGCGGGACGACGACCGAGAGCCGCGCGCGATTGAGCATGCGCACCGTGGCCTCGTGCACGCTGGGAAACGCCACATGCATCACGCACCCGGTATGGAGCATAGCCGTGCCGGCCGCTGCGGAAACGGCATACTGCTGATCCTGGGGGATGAAGAAGTGGTCCGGGATCTGCGGAGCCAAGCGCACCTGCTCGCGCAGGCCAAATACCGAGGCGAGCGCAGTGAGACCGCTGCGCTGCGCAAAGCGCAGCAGCGATGCAGCGGTGCGCACACGCGAGGTTTTTGCGAAGAGCCACTGCAAGAGCACGTACCGCTTTGTGCGCGCCGAGGTTGGGCGCAAGGGGGCTTGCGCCGCCTCGATGCGCGCGCGTATTTCTTCCAGCATCGAGCCATAGGGAACACCCGACGGGCAGACCGCCTGGCAGGCGCGGCAATCCAAGCACTGCGACATCTGCTCGACAAAGCCGGGGCTGAGCAGGTCGAGCTCTCCCTCGTCGACCGCCTTGATCAGACTAATCCGACCGCGTGGGCCGGAGGTTTCTGTCATAGTCTCCAGGTACGTCGGGCAGGCTGGAAGGCATAAACCGCACCGAACGCACGCTTCGTAACCCGTCATCGCCATCCTAATCACCAGCGCCAAGGGCCATCCCCTGCATGAGCGTGGATTCCCAGCGCGAAGGGTTAGGGTCAATAGTTGGAGGTAACCCCCTGTGGCCGAGACCGCCACCACCGAATATAAGCTTTCGAGCGAATCCAAACTCAAGGCGCTCACGATCGAAATTCTTTCGAAGGTCGGCGTTGCGCGCGAGCATGCGCAGGTCGTTGCCGACGTGCTCGTCGCCGCCGACGAACGCGGCGTCGAGTCGCACGGCGTCGCCCGCCTGAATTCGTATTACGTGGGCCGCATCCGCGGCGGCAAGATGAACCCCAAGCCGGCGTACGAGATCGTCCGCGAGACCGAAACGACCGTGCTCTTCGATGCCGGCAACGGCCTCGGGCACCCGGTGGGCAAGCTCGCGATGGAAGCGGTCATCCAGAAGGCGCGCAAGCACGGCTCGGCCTTCGGTGCGGTTCGTAATTCGAATCATTTCGGAATTGCCGGCTATTACGCGATGCTCGCGCTGGAGCACGATATGATCGGCATGGCCTCGACCAACTCGGTCAAATACGGCGCGCCCACCTTCGGCAAAGACGTGCTCCTGGGCACCAATCCGCTCGCGTACGCGATTCCGGCAGGCAAAGAGCCCGCCTTTGTCCTCGACTTCGCGACGACGGTCGTGCCGAAGGGCAAGTTGGAAGTGTATAAGCGCAAAGGTCTCCCGCTCAAAGACGGTTGGGCGATCGACGAGAACGGCTTCGGCACCACCGATCCCGACGCGGCGCTGCGCGGCGCGCTGCTGCCGCTCGGCGGTCTTGGCACCGACCACTCCGGGCACAAGGGCTACGGCCTCGGGCTGCTGGTCGACATTCTCTGCGGCGTGCTCTCAGGCGGCGCGTTCGGGCCGGCGCTGCCGACCGTGAACGAGAGCAAAGAGGGCGCCATCTCACACTGGTTCGGCGCGTTTCGCGTCGACGGGTTCCGCGACGTCGAACAGTTCAAAGCCGACATGGACCGGGAGCTGCGTTATTTCAAAGATAGCCAGAAGGCGCCGGGGCAAGAACGTATCTACGTTGCCGGAGAAATCGAACACGAAAAGACGCTCGAAGCGAAGAAGAACGGCGTGCCGGTGCACGTGAAAGTCTGGGACGAACTCGAGAAGCTCAGCGGTGAGCTCGGGATCGCCTTCGATCTCGGCCGGTAGTTGATGAACGGCGGCCACGGGCATTCCGACATCGATCTCGTGCACGTCAACGTTGCGTCGCCGGCCGGGGCGTACACGGTCGGCAACGCGTCGTTCTTTCGTTACATCGTGCGCTTGACCGAACTCGGATTGCCCCTGACCGGCCTCGACCGCGAAGCGGTGGAGATTCTGGCCGCGATTCCGCACGCGTTCGACGCGGACGACGACGTGCCGGCGCTCTCGGGGGCGGGCTGGCGCATCGTTCCGGCGCAAGGCGATTTGGATTGGCCGGTGCTCGAGGTGACGCCGCGCCGTCTGCGCACCGCGCTCGAACGCGCGCGAGCGCTCCTGTGGAATCACGCCGCGCGCTTTCCGGTAAGCGCGCGCGAGATCTCGGCGATCGAAGACGAGCTGGAATCGGTCTATGCGGTGCTCATGCGCGCCGAGGCCGCCGGCTTCGCGGTGAACGTTTCATACGTTTCCTAGTTCCACTAATTGGTGCCGGCGGCGAGCCGATCTCGTTCGTTCGAACGATCTTCTCGCACGGTTTGCCGTTTTTGCCGCCCGGGCAGATCGACGAAGAGAAGTATATATACGATCTGCACGTGCGCATCAGCGAGCGCGTGCGCCGCTTGCGTTTCACCTCAAACGATGGTCAGTTAGACGTTGATCTCGACGGCCGCACGAGCAAGGCCGACCTCCGCGCCGCCGAGCGCATCACGCGCCGCGTTTTTCGACTGGACCAAAACCTTGCGCCGTTCTACGCCATGATCGAGGACGATCCGCGGTTGTCGTGGGCGATCGGCGCGGGGCGATTGATCGCGAGCCCTACGGTTTTCGAAGACGTGATCAAGACCATCTGCACGACGAACACCACGTGGGCGGGGACGCGGCGCATGATCGCCGCGCTGGTGGAATTGGGTGGCGGCGCGTTTCCGGACGCCGCGCTAGTTGCCAAGACGCCGGAACGCTGGTTCAAAGACGTGGCGCGCGCGGGATATCGCGGCCCCTACGTCAAGGCCATTGCCAAGGACGTCCACGCGCGGCGCCTCGATCTGGAAGCGTTGTTGCCGCAGCGCGCCGAGGAAGAAGCGGCGCGCGAGGATGCGGTGGAAGAGGCGCTGCGCGAGCTTCCCGGCGTCGGGCCGTATGCAGCCGCACACATCATGCAACTCCTCGGATACCATCACCGCTTGGTTCTCGACTCCGCGACGCGCCCGAAATATCTGGAGTTGACGAAGAAGAAGCGCGCGAGCGATAAGACGATCGTGCGTGAGTTCAAACGGTACGGTCCATATGCGGGCCTCGCGTTCTGGCTGTTCGTCACGCGCAACTGGATCGAAGACATCCCGTTCGAGCGTTAGTGTACGAGCAGCACGCTTGCGAGCAGCGCGGGAATCGTGATCGCGGCACCGACGCGAAAGAAGGCGAGCGGCCCCACGGTGAAACCCTCGCGGCGCAGCGCGATCAGCCACAGCATCGTCGCAAGCGATCCCGTGACGGAGACGTTGGGTCCCAAATCGACCGCAACGAGCGTTGCGTGCGTTAAAACGGGGCTCACGTGCGTCGACTGCAGCGCAAAACCGCTCGCAAGCGCCACGGGCAGGTTGTTGAAAAGATTCGACGCGGCGGTGATCGCGAGCGCTGCGAGGAGATTCCCGCGCGCGTACCCGAGCGACTGCGCATGGACGAGAAACGCGCGCAGCAGATCCAGCACGCCGGCGCGATCGAGCGCCGCGACCACGACGAACAGCCCCGCCACGAGCGGAATGATCTGCCAGGCGAGGTGACGCGCCACGTACGCGGCGGCGCCGCGCTCGCGTAATGTCACGACCGCGACGCAGACGAGCGCCGCAACCAAGGCGGTGATGCCGACGTCGAAGCGCACCGCCGCGGCGACGATCAAGGCCAGGGCCGCCGCGCCGACGGCGATGGCGCTCACTATGCCCGTTGCCGGAAGCGCATCCGGGGGCGCCCCGTCGTCGTACCGCGGCTGCAGCTCGCGCCGGAACCCGATGCGCAAGCCCGCGTAGGTCACGACGAGCGCGGCCGCTGAGGCAAGCGCGAACGACCCGAGCCAGAGATGCAGGGCGGGAAGGTGCGACCCAAAGACCACGAGGTTCGCCGGATTGGAGAACGGCAGCACGAACGAGGCGGCGTTGGCCACGAACGCGCACGCAAAAAGATAGGGCAACGGGTTCGCCGTCGTGCGCCCGAGCGTCGCGGCGACCGCCGGCGTGAGCAGCACGGCGGTCGTGTCGTTGGACAGCAGCGCCGTGACGCCGACGCCGCACAGATAGAGCAGGCTGAACAGGCGCGCCTGAGACCCGCGGGCCGCGTGAAGCGCGTGGGCCGCGAGCCAGTCGAAGAGGCCCTCGTGACGCGCAAGCTCGGCGAGGATCATGATCCCCGCCAGAAACGCGTAGACGTCGGCGCCGCGCAGTACGGCGCCCCAGGCCTGCGCCGGTGAAATCGCGCGAAGGGCGAGGAGCACGACGGCGGCGCCGGCGGCCCACATCCATTCTTGCGAGCGTCTGGGCCATGCGATCATCCCGGCGACGGCGGCTGCGGACACGGCAAGCACAAGCCAACTGGAAGGAGCCATCGAGGACAAGAGTACCCCAGCGCGGCGCAGGCAACCCCTCGTCCACAGCCAATCTTATATCCACAAACACTAATTTGGTGATGCGAATAGCTTGTGGATGACCGGCTCGCCTGGCCTCGAATAGCACCGGTGATGGCGCACTCGAATGACGCTGAGGCGCTGGGTTTACGGCGGCCATGGTATTGGCTCGTCGTTCTTGCTCTAGCGGCGGCGCTTGCGACCGGCGTAGTGGCCGGGAACGCGCGCGCGCGGATTGCTCAGGACGAGCGCAGCTTCAATGCGGCGCAACAGTTGCGTTTGGAGCGCGTGGAGCAGCGCGTCGACGACTATTTCAGCGAGGCGATCGAACTCGCGAGCTTTGGCGCAAAGACGCTGGGAACGATGCGCGGAAACCTCGCGCTCACGCGTGAAGTCACGCGCGCGATCCTGCTTTCGCACCACAACCCGGACGTCTATGGGGTCGGCGCGTTCTACGCGCCGCGGGCCTTTGATCCGCGATTCACCCGCTGCAGCGTCTACGACGAGCTCGAGCCTCACGGGGATGGGGTGGGCGAGCGCGTGGTTGAAACCAATGTGATCTCGCCGGGGCACGATTACACGCAGTATGCCTGGTATCGCCGCGCGGTTGCTGCTCCGGGCAGGACGGCGTTCGCGGGGCCGTACACGCACGGGATCAGCTTCATCAGCACCGTGCGGGCGTTCTACGTACGCGGCAGCCTCGTCGGAGTGATGATCGTCGATACGATGACGGTGCAGTTCAAGGCGTTGATGGCCTCGGCGATCTCGCCGGGGGATGTGGCCTGGATCGAGTCGAGCCGCGTGCACGGCGGCCGGCGTCTTCTTGCGACCTCGGCGATTCCCGCCGGGCCGCGGATCGATCAGCATCTCGCGCTGCGCTATACCGGGGCGATCGTCCATCTCTCAACCGACGCGGCACCGCTGACGATGGCGACACGCGACGAGCTCTCGTCGAGCATCGGCCTGATCGTGGGGATCTGGCTCGTCACGGGATTGATCGCGATGGGCTTGCTTCAGCGGTGGCGCGCTCGCGAGCGGCAATATTCGCTCGAAATGGAGCAGCGACGGCTCGAAGCCCAGATTGCGCTCTCGAAGACCGTCGAGGCCGAGCTGCGCAAGGCCGCATTCACCGATTCGCTCACCGGATTGCCCAACCGTGCGGCTTTCCTCGAGCACGTGCGCTCGATCATCGCGGCCGGCGAGCTTGCGGGCCATGCGGTCTTCTTCATCGACTTAGACCGCTTCAACATCGTGAACGAGACGCTCGGGCACCTCGCGGGCGACGAGCTCTTGCGCGCGATCGGCGCCCGGCTGCAAGCGTTGGTCGAACCGACCGATTTGGTCGTGCGGCTGGGCGGCGACGAGTTCGTCGTGGTCGCCAAGGTGGAGTCGGGATCTTTCGACGAGGCGGCGGCATTGCTGCTCGTGCATTTGGGTGAACCGATCGTCGTCGCCGGCCGTACGATCTATCCGGAGGCTTCGATCGGCGTCGTCGCCGTCGATGATTCGTATACGACGCCCTCTGAACTCCTCCGTGACGCCGACATCGCGATGTACGAAGCCAAGCATCGCGGACGCGCGCAGTTCGCCATCTTTGACGCCGATATGCGCCGCCGCATCGCTGACGATTCCGAGCTCGAGGACGATCTGCGCAGGGCCATCGATCGCGGCGAGTTGGTGCCGTACTATCAGCCCATTGTGAGCCTCGCGACACGCCGCATCGTCTCCTTTGAAGCGCTGGCGCGTTGGAACCGGCACGGCGAGGTGACGATCGCCGGCGAGTTCATGCATTTCGCCGAGCAGCACGGCTTCATCGAAGCGATCGACTCGATGATGTTTCGCGCCGTCTGCGCGCACTCGCAGGCGATCTTCGCGTCGTTTCCGTCGGCGCAGATCTCGGTCAATATTTCGGCGGCCGAGCTTGCAACCGGCGGCCTGTGGGAAACGATCGAAACCCTGATTCGGCAGCACGACGTTCCCGTGAACCGGCTCAAGTTCGAAATCACCGAGACGGCGATGATGACGAGCTCCGAGGTGGCCCGCCGCACGCTCGAGCGTCTACGTGCGCTCGGTATCGAGTTCGTGCTCGACGACTTCGGGACGGGGTACTCCTCGCTTGCGTATCTGCAGAGGCTCCCGATCGCGGGCATTAAGATCGACCGGTCGTTCGTCCAGCCTCTTCTAACCGACCCCAAGGCGATTGAAATCGTACGCAGTATCGTCGTACTCGCCCGTTCGTTCGGGTTGACGACCACCGCCGAGGGTGTCGAAACCGTGGAGCATTTCGAGCTTCTCGCCGGCCTCGGCGTCGACAACGCGCAGGGCTTCTTCTTCTCACCCGCAGTCGAGATCGCTTCGCTGGTGCTGCTGCAAGATCGACCGATTTCCCCTTCGCGGCAAGCTGCCGTAGAATGATCGTATGAGCTCCTACATTCCCGCGGATCCGGTGATTGCGGAATTCGCCGCCTACTTGCGGCTCGAGCGTGGGCAATCGCCGCGCACGTCCGAAGAATATGCGCGAGACATCGAGCTTTTCGGCCAGTTTCTCGAACCGGGCCACGCCAAGGAAGCGCCGTTTTCACAATTGGCGGCAACCACGACCTCCGACGTTCGACGGTTCGTGATGGAGCTGATGGGTCCGCGTAAATATTCGGCGAGCTCGGTGCGGCGCAAGATCGCGGCGCTGCGCTCCTTCTTCTCGCTGCAAAAGCGCGAAGGGCGGCGCATCGACAATCCGGCCCAGGACGTTCCGCCGCCGAAGGCGCCCAAGCGGCTGCCGCATGTGATGAGCGAACGCGAGGTCGGGAAACTTCTTCGCACGCGCGTTGCCGGAAAGACCGAATTCGCGCGACTGCGCGACCTTGCGATGATGGAAGTGCTCTACGCCAGCGGAATCCGGCGCGCGGAGCTCGTGGGACTCAACGTCAGCGACGTCGATCTCGATCGGCGGCTGATGCGCGTCATCGGCAAAGGCAACAAACAGCGGACGGTCTTTATCAATCAAGCCTCGGCCGATGCGATCCGCAATTACCTCGGCGTTCGACCGAGAACGCCGGACGAAGCCTTATTTGTTTCCAGGCGTAAGACGCGGATGTCGCATCGTCAAGCGTGGGTGATTTTCCGGCAGTTCGCAGAGCTGGCCGGCTTAACCCAACACGTGACTCCGCATGTGATGCGCCACTCCTTCGCGACGCATCTGCTCGAGAACGGAGCGGACTTGATGACGATCAAAGAGCTGCTCGGACATGAGAGTCTCTCGACGACGCAAATCTATACGAATGTGTCTCTCGAGCACATGCGCCGAAGCTACGAGGAGGCGCATCCGCGCGACCGCAGCGAAGAACGGTAGGGTGAAACGTTACGCTCCCCTCCTGGTTCTGGCTTTTGTCGCATGTTCGTCCTTGCCCGCGCCGTATGCGACCATCGTCGGCGTGCTCAAGCCCCGTTCGGTGATGACCGTGAATATCGAAAGCGGCGTCATCAACGCGTTCAAACCGGCGGCGAATCAGAGGCCGGACCAGTACACGATCTCCGCAACCGCCGTTGCCGGCGAGTCTCCGCAGCCCTCCCCCGTCGTTCACCGCGACGGTCAGGGGATAACGGTCGATGCTCGCGGCAAACTCGCAAATCTTCTGGTGCGCGTCCCGCAGGGTGTCGACCTCGTCGTACACTCGAAAAACGGCAACGTCAACGTGACCGACATCAGCGGCAACGTCAATGTGGACGCCGCGAACGGCGACGTGAAGATCATGGTGAGCGGCCGCGCTCAGGCCCGCACCACGAACGGATCGATCAATGCGACGATGGGTGCGACGTCATGGCCCGGCACACTCCACTTCGCGGCTCAAACCGGCGATGTCACCGTCTACATCCCCGAGACGGCTGCGTTTCACGCGCGCATGCATACCGACGACGGAACGCTCTTCACCGATTTCGGTCTCGTCGGAACCTCGAGCGGAAACAACGAGACGATCGATGCTCCGGTGAACGGCGGAAGCCCGTTCGGTTTGGATCTGGAGAGCAAACGCGGGGCAGTTCGTCTCCTGCGCCTCACACCCCAAGCGTAGGTGCTTCAGGCGCCTCCCGCGTGAGGACGGCGCCGGGATTCATCACGTCGCCGGGATCGATCGCATGCTTCACGGCGCGCATCAACGCCATCTCCGCAGCGCTTCGATGCTCGAGCAGCTCGGCGGCACGGTACCGCCCGATGCCGTGCTCGGCCGTGATACTGCCGCCGAATTCGCGCACGATCGCGTGCACCGTGCGGTTGATCTGCTGCGCAAACTGCCCCTTGGCCAAGAGCACGTTGAAATGAATGTTGCCGTCGCCCACGTGTCCGAACGCGAGAACGCGCGATCCCGGGTGCCCTTCTTCGACCGCCCGCGTCGCGCGATTCAGGAAGGCGGGAATCGCGGAGATGGCGACCGACACATCGTGTTTCGCGCTGGGTCCGGCGCGGCGTTCATTCTCGGTGATCGTCTCACGCCAGCTCCACAGCGCGTTCGCTTGCGCGCTACTCTCGGCTAAAACGCAATCGGTGGCGTGGCCGCGATCGAGCGCGAGCGCGAGCGCCGCTTCGGCTCCGTCGCGTAAGCCGGGCAGTGCCGACGCCGCTTCGATCAAGAGATACCACGGTGCGGCCGCGATCGGGCGCACCAGCTGCGGGTCGTGTGCTAGGCGCAACTCCACCGCGCGCTCGCTGAACAGCTCGCATCCGACCAGCGCTTCACCGAGCGATTCTTGGAGGTCGCCGAACGCGGCGACCGCATCCTGTGCGCCGGCGACGGCGAGCAATGCCGTCGCTCGATGAGCCGGGCGCGCGAAAAGGCGCAGCACGGCGCCGGTCACGATGCCGAGCGTTCCCTCGCTGCCGATGAACAGTTGCTTCCAGTCATAGCCGGCGTTGTCTTTACGCAGCGCGCGCATGCCGTCGGCGATCGAGCCATCCGGGAGCACGACTTCGAGACCCAGCACCAAGGCGCGCATCGATCCGTATCGAAGCACCGCCGTTCCTCCGGCATTGGTCGAGATCAATCCGCCGATCTGGGCCGTACCTTCGGCGGCGAGCGAAAGCGGAAAGAACCGCGCGGCGGCATCGGCCGCCTTCTGCACGTCGGCGAGCACGCACCCGGCGTCGACGGCGATCGTAAACCCCGGCGCATCGAGGCCGCGTATGCTCCGCATGCGTGAAAGACTCAGCACCACCGCCTTCTCGAGGCCGATCGGTGTCGCGCCCGCCGCAAGCCCGGTGTTACCGCCTTGCGGCACGATCGCGACACCCGCATCGACGCACGCGCGAACGCACGCTGCGACCGCCTGGGTGCCGGCGGGACGCGCAACCGCGAGTGCGGCACCGGAAAACGCACCGCGCCAATCGGTGACGAACGGCGCGACGTCGGCGGGTTCGACCAGCAATCCACCCGGCCCGCAGATCGCAGTCAGGCGGGTGAGCAGCGCGCCCGTCACGCGCCCGGCCGGGCGCGTTGGGCTTCCTTGGCTTTGACCAGGCGAACCATGGCGTCGTTGTAGGGTGTCGCGATTCCGGTACGCCGGCCAAACGCGACCACTGCGCCGTTGATGTGATCGATCTCGCTTGGGTGTCCCGACTCAAGATCAAAGGCCATCGAGCTTTTTGAATCGGCGCCGACCTCGATCACCTGGGTGACATATTGCCACGGATTGACGAACGGCAAGTTGATCTTCAGCGCTGCCGCCACGGCGGCCGCTTCCTCTGCGAGCGACTCGGCCAAGTGCGCCGCGTTCGCGTTCCTCGAAATCTCACCCGTCTCGCAGTCCATGAGCGCCGAGATGGCGTTGATGGCCGCGTTCGCGACGAGCTTACCCCAAAGATGCGGGCGGATGTCATAGACGACCGACGCACGCAGGCCCGAGCGCGTAAGCACGTCGGCAATCGTGCGGGAGGTCGCGGGCGCCGCGGAGGCCGAGCCGATCAGCGTCGTTCCCGCTACGGAACTGCGCGCGTGGCCCGGAGCGACGGTGATCGACGATTCGGTCGTCACGCCAAGAACGACCGGCACCGCGCCGCCAAGCGCGGTCTTGATCGCGTCTTCGTTGCCGACGCCGTTCTGCAGCGAGATCACCGGCGTTGCCGGGTTCAATTCGCCGGCAAAGGGGCGAAGCGCGCGAAGCGTGTCGACCGCCTTGACGAAGAGGAACAGCATCTGCGACCCGAAGAGCTCGCGCGCGTTCGCGGCGACGTGAACCGTCCGTGGCGGCTCGTCGTTGAGCTGCAAG
>DATKPZ010000018.1:0-7731 GCA_035523815.1 Alphaproteobacteria bacterium | reverse complement strand
CCCGTTGCCGGGGGAGCGTTCGTCGTATACGTGAAGTTCTGCGCGGTTCCGTCGACGTTGATCGTGAGCGTCCCGTTGAGCGCGCCGGTCGGGGGGTTGGCGAGCGCGCCGTTGTTGATCAGCGACTGCGAGGTGTCCACGGTGTTGTTGGCCGAGTTCATCGGTACGATGCCGGTCAGCGCGCTTGTGTTCGCTTCGGTGTTGGCGAGCACGACCGGGAGCTGCGTGGCGACGGTGATGCCGGCCTTGATGTTGCCCGCCGAGATCGGAAGCTGCGCGTCGATCGGCTGAAACAGCGCCGTCCCGGGCTGGCCGTTCGAGTCGTACCCCGACTCGGTGATCCGGTTCACTTCGTTGGCGAGCGACGACGCGAACTGGTCGAGCTGCGTGCCGTAGTTGCTCAGCTTGTTATTGTAGAGATCCTGGAGCGCCGCGAGTTGTCCGCTGCCCAGCGCAATGCTCGGCGAGCTCGGCGACTGCGGCGGGTTGGTGGCGAAGTACACGTTGAAGCTCTGCGAGCCGTCGGACGACGTGCCGATGACCGGCGCCGCCAGATGATAGGCGACCGTGTCGTTGACCAGCGCCTGGCCGTTGACCATGACCAGCACCGAGCCGTCGGGCTGCACCGACGTCTGGGTCGAGAGGTACTGCGAGAGCTGGTCGATGTCGTAGTCGCGCTGATCCTCGAACGTGTTCGGATCGTCGCCGACGGCCGTCGACGCGCGAATCTGCCCGTTGAGCGCGGCGATCTGGTCGAGCAGGCCGTTGACGGTCTGCACGATGGTCGCGCCCTGCGAAAGCGTCTGGCCCTCCGCGTTTGAGACCGCCGCGGACGAGTTGCCGAGCGCCTGCGCGAGCGCCTGCGCATTGGTCAGGACGCCCGATGCCGCCGAGAGCGTGTTTCCCGTCGCCGAGGCGTTGACCAAGCTCGTCACTGCGGTCTGGAAATTCGTGTACGCCGTGCTGACGCCGGCGGTCGGGTCGCCTAGCTGTGACTGAACGCTGGTGAGGATCTGCTGCTCGGTCGAGTAGTAATTCTGCGAGGAACTCGCGCCGCGAAACAACTGGTCGTACGACTCGACGTTAACCCGTTGAATTTGCGAAACGATCACGCCGTCGCCGGCCGTGCCCGGGACGTGCGTCGACTCGAACGGCGACCCGACGACCGGCGGCGCTTCGGTAAGCACCGTCTGCTGCTGGGTCGCGCCGGGCGTATTGACGTTGGAGATGTTATCGCCCGTCACGTTCTCGGCCACCGAGAACGATTGCAAGGACGTCGACATCAGGTCGAGCCCGAAGAACGTACCTTGCGGGAAGAAACTGCTCATGCTTTGCTGCTGACCAGAACGCTGTTCTGCGGAGGCGGCACGAAGCCGCGGCGCTTATAGGTTCGCGGTGTGTCGCTTGCGGCTTGCTGCAAAGCCGATGTGATCTTGACCAATCGCTGCATCCCGCTTTGGATCAGCGCCTTGTTGTTATTGTTCGTGATCCGCAAGCCGATCGAGGTCGTGGTGAGCTCAACCAAGCGCTGATTCAGCGTCGGCCACAGCTGCCGCGGCGCATAGAGACACACCTGCCGCAAGGTGAGCGCACCGAAGCCGCGGATCTGCATCCCGCGGCGCTTCCCCGAGGCCGAGTGGTACGCGCGGCGCGCCGAGTCGAGTGCGCGCTCGCAGTCCAGAATCTCGGTCGCATCGCTCTTGACCAGCGCTTTGGTGAGCAATAGCGCGGCTTCGTGCGTGCGGCGCAGCAACAGCGATTCCTCGTGCAGCGCGCCCGCGAAGGCTTCCCATGAATCGGTCACGGTTCGATCCTCCGGTCAACGTCGACGTTGGCCTCGTGACTTGCGTCGCCGAGTACTTGGCTACGGAACTCGCTCTCGAGCTGCTGCGCGAGGCCAAAGGACCCGCTCTTGGCCATCTCTTGCGAACGTTCGTCGTTGAGCATGCTCTGCCACGTCTGCTCCGCGGAATTATCCCCGCCGAAGAGCGTCTGCTGCGGAACGGTCTCCTGCATCGCGTTCATGAGCATCTCGATGAAGACGCCTTCGAACTGCGTGGCCGCGTCGTGCAGCTTCGCGAGCGCCTGCTTCTGCTGCGGCGTGAGCGGCTGCTGCGGTTTGAGACCGGGCGTTTGCGACGAGCCTGCCGTGGGATCGATCGGTGAGGCCATCAGATGATCTCCAAGTCGGCTTGCAGCGAGCCCGCGGTGCGTAACGCCTGCACGATCGCGATCAAATCGCGCGGCGAGACGCCGAGCGCATTGAGCGCACGCACGACCGAGGAGAGCGTCGCGGCGCCGGCGATGAACGTGAGCTGCTTGCCCTTTTCCGCGGCGCTCACCGTCGTGTTGCGCTGGACGGCCGTTTGACCGTTGCCGAACGCATTCGGCTGCACGACTTGATTTTGGGTCGTAATCGTGATGGTCAAATCGCCGGAAGCGATTGCGCAGGGCGCGAGGCGGATGTCACCGCCGAAGACGATCGTCCCGGTGCGCTCGTTCATCACGACTTTTGCCAGCTCGTCCTGGCGGAAGCTCAGGTCGGAGGCATCGGCGAGAAATTGAACCGGATTCCCGGCGTACTGCGGCGGCAACGTGACGTGCACGGTCTCCGCGTCGTTCGCAAACGCAGTCCGGGCACCGAACCGGGCATTGAGGAGCGCGGCGAGATTGGCCGCCGTCTTGTAATCCGGCGTCGTAAGCACGTAGTTGAAACCGCTCGGCGAGCTTTCGATCGGCGTGACCATGTCGCGCGCAATCACGGCGCCGTTCGGAATGCGCCCGGCACCGGTGTAGTTCTTGTTGACGGTCGTGCCGCCGAAGCCCGCGACGAAACCGCCGACCGAAACCGGCCCTTGCGCGGTCGCGTAGACGAGATTGTTCGCAGCCTTGAGCGGGGTCAGCACCAGCGTTCCGCCCTGCAGGCTGGTGGAGTCGCCCATGGCCGAGACGTCGACGTCCACGTTGTCGCCGGAGTGCGCGAACGGTGGGAGCGTTGCGGTCACGATCACCGCGGCGACGTCGCGCGTGCGCACTTCGGTCTGCGTAACGGTGAGGCCGAACGACTGCAAAATGTTTTGAATGGTTTGACTCGTGAAGATGACCGAGGTCGAGTCGCCCGTGCCCTGCAAGCCGACGACAACGCCGTAGCCGACGAGCTGGTTCCCGGTGACCCCCTGCACGTGCGCGATGTCTTTCACCAGCACGGGTTTCCCGGTAGCCTGGGCCCACGCGCAGGAGCCGGCGCACGCGAACGCCAGGATCAACGCAGTCAGCGAACGCGCTAGAATAGCCAACTCATGATCCTCGCGAGCAGGCCCTTGTTTTTCTGATCGTCGCCCTTGAACGCCGCCTGCACGTTGGCCACGCGCGACGCGAGCACGGTGTCGGTGCTGTCGATATCCTCGGGGCGAACCGTTCCCGTGATGTGCAGCGTCTGGGCACGGCCGTTGATCGTCATCCCCTGATCGCCGGAGATCTGCAGCGCGCCGCTGGGCATCACGCCGGTTACCGTCGCCATCATCGTCGCGGTAAAGGAGTCGGCACCGGTCGCGGTCTGCGCGGTGGTCGTGGTCGATTGTCCGGAGACGCTGTTGTTCAAGCGCACGAGCGGGAGATTGAAGATCCCGCTCCCGCTTCCGCCATTGAGCGAGGCCTGCTTGTTGCTCGAATAGTCGTTGGTGTGCGAGTTTGCGTCCGCGATGTCGAACTGCACGTAGACCAGATCACCGATTTGCCCGGCGCGGTGATCGTTCATCAACTGCAGCGGATGACCCGGCGCAGCGGGCGGCGGCGCCGGTTGATAGAGTGAGTCGGCCGCGGCTGCGACCGGCGCGAGTGCAAGCAGCGCAGCAAGCGCGAGTGCGATGCGCGTCATAGTGTCTCTCCCGAGAGATTCAGCTCTACCCGATCGGGTCCGACGACGGTCCCGGTCAGCAATTTGTTGGTCAGTGGATTATAGAGACTCACGTGCTGACCCAGGCCGCCGCTAGTGCGCGCGACGACGTCGGCCGCAACGCGAACTCCGTCATTGTCGACGATGAGCGTGACGGTATTGCCGGCTTTCACGATCTGATCGATCTCGGTCCCCTCGATCGTGATCGGCGCGCCGGCCCGAATCGCCGAGATCACGCGGCGTCCCACGAGCACGTCCGTGCCGTTGGTACGCTGACCCAGATACACCATCCGCGCCAGCTTGAGATCCGCCGCCGTGAGCACCGCGCCGGGCAGCAGATCGTGCGTTGCGACCGCGGTTTGCACGTAGCGCTGGACGCGATAGCCGACGAAGATCTGGCGCAGAAAGTGCCCGTTCAGATCGATCTCGACCGGCACGTTCACGTAGTACGGCGTTACGATCGCGCTCTGCACGGCCAGCGAAATGCGGCCGGCGGGCACGATTTGATCGGGAATCGGGTACGACTGCACGAGCGCCGCGTCGCCCTTCAAGCGAACGGCCGCACTCACCGGCTTCGCCAGCGACTCGAAACGCGAACCCGCGAGCACTTGCGTCGCCGCAGCGCGCGCCGGCCCCGCTTGCAATCCGAAGATCGCGAGCGCGAGGAGCAGAGCGGCGGCGAACGTGTGCTTCATGGGTCAGGCCTCTATTGGAACGGCGAGAGCTGCACGGCGGTCTGGAGCATCGAGTCGGCGGCGCCGATCGCTTTTGAGTTGGCTTCGTACGCGCGCTGCGCAACGATCATGTTCACCATCTCGTTGACTACCGAGACGTTGGAATTTTCCAAATAGCCGTCTTCGAGCACGCCCGCGCCATTGAGGCCCGGCGTCGAGACGATCGGCGGTCCGCTCGCCGCGGTCTCGGCGTACAGATTGTCACCGCCCGGCGAAAGACCGGCCGGGTTGACGAAGCGCGCGAGCTGCAGCTGGCCGAGGGTTTGCGGCTGCACGCTGCCCGGGACTTGCGCCGTGACGGTGCCGTCGGGACCGATCGAAACCGAGACCGCATTTTGCGGAATGGTGATCTGCGGCTGGACGAAATAGCCCTCGGCCGTGACGATCGAGCCGTTTGCGTCTTCTTTGAACGAGCCGTCTCGCGTGTAGCCGGTCGTACCGTCCGGAAGCGTGATCTGGAAGAACCCGTCTCCCTCGATCGCGACGTCGAGATTGTTGCTGGTCTGCACGAGCGAGCCTTGGGTAAAGACCTTCTCCGAATCGGAGACCTTCACGCCCAGACCGACTTGCTGCCCAACCGGAACGATCGAGGCGCCCACCGGCGCACCCGGCGCTTGAATTTGCTGATACACCAGGTCCTGAAAACGAGCCTGATTGCTCTTGAATCCTTGCGTATCGACGTTCGCGAGGTTGTTGGAAATCGTATCCATGTTGTATTGCTGCGCTTCCATCCCGCTCGCAGCCGTATACAGTGATCGCATCATGTCGGTTCGTTAACTCCTGGGCTAGGCTTGTGTCTTCGCGACGACCGAGATCGCCGTGTTGGTGGCATCGTCTTGAGTCTTGATCGATTTCTCGTTTGCGTCGAACCAGCGCTCCGCCGTGATCAGATCGACCATCGACTTCACGACGTTCGCGTTGCTGGTCTCGATCGAGCCCTGCTGCACGGTCACGCCCGTGGCCGGTGTCGGCCCCGCGTTGCCGCTGATGTTGTAGTTGTTCACGCCCTCAGGCCGCAGGTTGAGCAAGCTGTTGAACTGTGTCAACTGCAGTTGTCCGATGATCTGCGAACTCTGCGTGTTGTTCGGACCGCCGTTCTGCACGATCGTGCCGTCCTTTTCGATCGTAACGGCGCCGGTGTTCTGCAACTGGATCGGCTGGCCCAGCGTGTTGAGCACGCTATTGCCGTCGCGCGTGCGCAAGAAACCCTGGCCGTCCTCGGCAAACTCGCCGTCGCGCGTGTACCGGATGCCGTTCGGCGTTTGAATCGTGAAAAAGGCGTTCGCGCTGCCGGTGATGGCGACGTCGAGCGGATTGCCGGTGGCCTGCAGCCCGCCTTGCTCGTAGCTCGTCGGCGTGTCGTAGATCAGCGCGCCGGTGCCGAGCAGCCCCACTTCTTGCGCGACGGGGCGACCGGGAAGCGGATTGCCCGGAGTTTTGCCGGGATCCGTCTGAATCCGGTAGATGTCGAGCGAGGGAGCGGACTGAATCTGGAGCAGCGTCTGTTTGAAACCGCTCGTATCCACGTTGGCGAGATTATTCGCAACGTTGTCAGCCATGCTCTGCGCTACCAGCGCGCCGCTCGCAGACGTGTAGAGGCCGCGTACCAAAAGAAAAAACCTCCGCACGAACGGGTTCCGGTTTCCCGGTTACGCAAGACCGTCAATCAGTCGGGTCTCGCTCCGGCCTTCCACCCTTCGTGCGAGGTAGTCCAGGCCGCAAGCACCAGCGATCACTGGTACTCCATTGGGGTTTCGGCAGTCTGGGGCAAAATTTAAGCCTCCCGGAGCAGCCCTTGCCCCTCGCTAAGCGCCTCGCGTCTCGGACAGTCAATGTCAGGGTCCTCGCCGCTTCGGCTAACCCGCTCGGGGCAAGCGCCGCTCCGGGAGGCTCAGAAAAACAGCCGCACGAGGCGGCTGAAGGTCGCGAAGCTTTTCTCCTGGTTAGGCACGGCGGGCCGATGTGTGCTTCGCACTCGAGGCCCGGCGTAACGACACCAGGGGGAAAGCTAAAACTGCATCTGGCTTATTTCCGTGTAGGCTTGCATGATCTTATTGCGGACCGAGAGGGTCATCTGCATGGCCAGACCCGCCTCTTCGACCGATTTGACGGTCCCTTCGAGGTCGTTGCTCTTGCCCAAGGCGTAGTCGGTGGACTTTTGCTGCGCCTCGGTCATCTGGTCGTTGACGTGCGTGAGCATCCCGGCCAGCGTGTCCTTGAACGAGACCCCGCCGGCACCGGCAACGCCGCTATCGTCGGGGAGCGGCTCGGATTGCGGCGCCTGGGGGCTGATGTCCGGAACGAAGCTCCCCGGGGAGACCTTGCTCATCGCGTCGCCGTACGTGTTGATGTCCATCTATCTCTTCCGCTAGCTCTTGAGGATCGAAAGGTCTTGCGCGCCCATGTTTTGCGAGGCCGTGATCGCCGCGACGTTGGCCTGATAAGCGCGCGAGGCAGCCATCAGGTCGACCATCTCCTTGACGATCTCCACGTTTGGGTAGTGCACGTAGCCGCGCGCGTCCGCCTCGGGATTATTGGGGTCGAAGACGAGGCGGTCGGGCGAGGGGTCGTCGGTGATTCCCAGAGCTTGGACGCCCTCGACGTTGGCCGGTTGCGACGAGGCCGGATCGAACGGATCCGGCGGCGCGAAGGGGTCGTCGGAGGTCGAAGCGCCGACCTGGTCCGAACCGCCCGGCGCCGCGGACTTTTGCGCGAAAATCACCAGCTGCCGCTTGAAGGCACCGCCCTGGGGCGTGCGCGTCGTGTTCGCGTTGGCGATATTGTTGGCAATGACGTCCATGGCCAGGCGTTCCGCCGAAAGGCCCGACGCACTGATCTCGACTGAATCGTAATAGCCCATCTTAGTTCGGCTGCTCCGTCGCGGCTTCACGAATAAACTTGTACTGCTCTTGCAAGAGCTGCGAGACCGTCTCCTGATAACTCGTGTTCTGCGAGAGCTGTGCCATCTGCTGATCGATATCGACGTTCGAACCGTCGACCCGCATCTGCGTCGTGGTATCGACCTGCGGCGTGGGATCGTAGGGTACCGGCGGCGTCCCGTCGCCGATCGCGAATTGACGATCGTCATCGGTGGCCATGGCA
>DATKPZ010000017.1:0-6418 GCA_035523815.1 Alphaproteobacteria bacterium | reverse complement strand
GGCGCCGCTGATGGCGCGCGCGCGCGTGGTGATCATCGGCGGCGGATTCGCGGGCGTTGCCACCGCTCGCGAACTCGAACGCGCGGGCAAGAACGACGTGGACGTCACGCTGGTGAGCCGGCAGAATTTCATGCTCTTTACGCCGATGCTTCCCGAGGTTGCGGCCGGCTCGATCGAGTCGCAAGATATCATGCAGCCGCTACGCGCACCGTTGCACAACCGGCGTGCCGGCGGGGCGCGTTTCGAACTGGGCGAAGCGATCGGCGTCGATGTGACGCGCCGTGCCGTCACGCTGCGTCATCCGCTGACTCACGATACGAGGCTCGTCGAGTACGACGAGCTGGTGCTGGCGGTCGGCTCCACCGCATCGACAATGGGCATCGCCGGTGTCGAGAAGTTCACGGTGCCGCTCAAGACGATCGAAGATGCGCAGATCGTGCGCAGCCGGGTGGTCGGCGCGCTGGAAGCCGCCGCGACGGCAAACGACGTAACCGAGCGCGATCGCTTGCTGCGGTTCGTCATCGTCGGAGGCGATTTCACGGGGGTCGAGCTCGCCGGCGAATTGCTGGCGTTCCTGCGAGCGATCTTGGACTACTATCCGAGCATCGAGCGTGCCAAGGTGGAACTCGTCGTGCTCGAGTCCGGCGCGCGGTTGCTCGGCCACCTGCCCGACAAATTCGGAAAGTACGCGGCAGCCGCGCTTGCGAAGCGCGGCGCGATTCTGCGTTTGAACGAGGAAGTGAAGGCGATCGACGGACACGGCGTGGAGCTGAAAAGCGGAGAACGCATCGCGAGCGCCACCGTCATTTGGGCGGCGGGCGAGAAGCCGTCGCCGCTCGCCGATGCCCTCGGACTAAAGACGAACAAACACGGGGCGATCGAGACCGAGCCGGACTTCCGCGTGAGCGGCACGCCGCACGTGTGGGCGCTGGGCGATTGCGCTGCCGTCCCAAGACCATGGGGCGGCACCTACGCGCCGCTTGCGCAAATCGCGCTGCGCGAAGGACCGCTGTTGGCCCGAAACATCCTTGCGCGGATTCGCGGCCGGGCCACCTCGAATTTCGCGTATGAAGAACTCGGGCAGATGGCTTCGCTCGGCGATCGCGAGGCCGTCGCCGAACTTCCCGGAGGAGCGATGGTGACCGGCTTCGCTGCATGGCTGCTCTGGCGAACGTATTATTTGGGCCGCCTTCCCGGACTGCGTCACAAGACTCGCGTCGCGCTCGACTGGACGCTCGGCCTCGTATTTCCGTCGGTGTCGCGCGTCGCGTTGCAAGAGGAGAACGTGCATGCAGCTCACCGGTAAGGTCGCGATCGTGACCGGCGGCGACAGCGGAATCGGCAAGGCGATCTCGCTCGCGTTCGCGCGCGAGGGCGCGAGCGTGATCGTCGATTATTTCGGGAACGAGCAGCCCGCGACGGAGATCGTCGACGAGATCCAAAATTTCGGCGGGAAAGCCCACGCCGTGGCCGCGGACATTAGCAAGGAGGACGAAGTCGCGGCTCTGACCGCGGCGGCGATAAAGCACTTCGGCGGTATCGACATCCTGGTCAACAACGCGGGGGTGGAACACCGGGAGCCGTTCCTCGAGACGCCGCTCGACCTGTGGAACAAGGTCATCGCGATCAACCTCACCGGCCCGTGGATCTGTTCGCAAGCCGTCGCGCGGCAAATGGTCAAACAAAAGCGCGGCGGACGGATCGTCAACATTTCGTCGATCCACGAAGAACTCGCGATGCCGACGAACGCGCCGTACTGCGCGTCGAAGGGCGGCATTCGCATGTTGATGCGAACCATCGCACTCGAGCTTGCCGAGCACGGAATCACCGTCAACGATGTTTGCCCCGGCGCGGTGGACACGCCGATGGACGCGAATCTCAAACGCGATCGCAAAGAGTACGCCGAGTTGCTCGCGGAGATTCCGCTGCGGCGGATGGCGAAGCCCGAGGAAGTTGCGGGGCTGTGCGTGTTCCTGGCATCCGAGTCGGGCGCTTACATTACGGGCGCTTCGTACGTGATCGACGGCGGTATGACCAAACAAGCCGGAAGTCTGTAACCCATGCCATCGACCAACCACGAACCGGGCGTGAACGACAAGATCTCGCGGTACGACGTCTCCGATACGCAGATGGCGGCCGGCAGCACGCTGGGCTCACCCAAAGCGATGATGATCATCAAGGCGACCGGCGCGATCGAAAAGTTCTATTCCAGCGACATCGGTCTGGAGATGTTCGGGACCGTTCTGCTCAACCATTGGGACGATCGCACCGGAACCCCGCTCTCGCCGATGCCCGGCACGTTCCGCATTCATCCCGAACATCAGGAGCATCTCTTCCACCTTTCCAACGGCGTCCTCGTGCACGAGGACCTGTTCGTGCTGAGCGGACGCCCGGCCGGCAACAAGGTCGATCCGCCGGCCGGATACTACCGCGTCGAGCTCTTCAACGACACGCACAGCGTCGCGGAGATCAGCAGCTACGCGTTCGCGCAGTTGCGCGGCAACAGTCCGCGCGGAATTTCCAGCGCGTATAGCAGCAAGCATCGGGCGATCGTCGCGTGGAACCACGAGAACGATTCGCTAGCGCGGATCATCGGCTCGGACGTCGAGCCGACGAGCTATGAAGTGACGATTGGAAACGGTTGCGAGAACATGCCGGCCTCTCCGGGCATGTTGAGCGACACCACGCGCCCCTCGAACGGCGACCCGGTGGCCGCGTTGCACTTCTCGCATCGGCTCAAGCCCGGCCAGCGCGCACGCTTCGATCTGATGCTGTCCTTTTCGAACCATGGGCGGGCCGGGGCGACGCGAACCTACGCCAAGTGTCCACCCGCCGGCGAAGCTTTGCGACGGACGCGCGCATACTACAACGAGATCCTGGACCGGGCCGTCGTCATCTGTCCGGACCAAGACGTGAATCGCGGCGTGCTCTGGGCGAAGGCGAACATGCTGCGAACGCAGTCGCTCGCACCGACCGGCTGGTGCTTCGTCAACGATCCGACGCGCTCCAATAATAGCGTGGGGCGCGACACGGCGTGGTTCGCCTACGGCGCCGACTACATCACGCCGGAGTTCTGCCGCGATTCGCTGCTTTGGTATGCCGAGCACCTCGAGAAGAGCGGTATGGTCGTGGAATATTACGACATCCGCACGGGGAAGACGGCCGACTACAACCTGAACATCAACGACAACACGCCGTTGCTCATCCTGGCCCTATGGCACCACTACATCGTTAGCGACGACCTGGCGTTTCTGGAGCACGCGTATCCGCTGGCGGTCAAAGCCGCACGTTACATCCTTTCGCAGCGCAACAAACAAGGCTTGGTGTGGTGCACGGCCAAGGGAACCTCGGACTGGGGAATCGTCGGCTGGCGTAACGTCATCAAAAACTACCGCCTCTCCGGCGCGACGACGGAGGTCAACTCCGAGTGCTACGCCGCTTTGCAGACGATCTCGCACATGGCGCGGGTCCTCAAGAAGCACGACGACGCGACCGCGTTCAAGAAGTCCGCGGAAGCGCTGCGCGAGGCGATCAACGAGCATCTCCTCGATCCCGCGACGAACCTGTATTATCTCAACATCGACTTGGACGGTTCGAAGCGCAGCGATTGCACCGCGGACATGATCTTCCCGGTCATGTTCGGGGTGGCCGACGACGAGACCGCCGCGCGGATCATCGCCCGCTTGAGCAGCGAAGAGTTTTGGACGGCTGCCGGGATACGCACGGTGCCGCGGACCGCCGTAAACTACGGCCCAACCCACGGGTACGGCTTGCTCGGCGGCGTGTGGGTCGGCGTGAGCTTTTGGTACGCTTTCGCGGCGGCGCGATTCAACCCGTCGCTGATGGCGCACTCGCTTGGTGCGAGCTTTCAACATTACTCGAGCGATCCGCGGCGTAATAACACGGTGCCGGGCCAGTTCTCGGAATGGCTCCACGGCGAGAAGCTCGTCAATCAGGGCATGATGCTCTCGCCATGGTTTCCGCCGCGTTATTTGTGGGCCGCGATCGAAGGCGCGGCGGGGCTCGACATCTCGAGCGGAACGCCCACCGTCAACCCGCGGCTTGCGCCCGAGTGGCAGTGGATGGGCGTCTCCAACCTGCCCTTTCGCGGCAAGAATCTGACCTGGTTTGTAGCCCGGCTCCCCGACGTCCAGATGTACGGGAACTTTCAGTTCGATCGTTCGACCACGAACATCGAGTACGAAGAAGACGTATCGACGTGCGTGCATACGATCGGCGACGCCGTTGCAAGCATCGCGCTGCGCAGAGGCGACGACATCGTGGTCTTTGCCGGAAACACCAGCGCGCATACGATCGCGACCGCCGTAACCCTCGACATGCCGCTCAGCGGCGCGTACTCGGTCCGGGCTTTCAACAGCTTGCGACGAGCCTGGGTCAACGGCGAGCAGCTGGATGCCTCCGCGCTGCGGCGCGGTATCGCGGTAGAACTTGCCGGCAAAGGCTTCTGCGTGATCGAACTTCGGCAGGCGGTGTGAGCGTGAGCGATTATGACAACCGGTTTGGAATCAGTGAATTCACGACGTGGCCGTGGTCCTTCGAACGTGACGTGCAGCGCTACGCGGCACACGGCGTTGATACCATCGAGGTTTGCGAATTCAAGCTCAATCGAGACGACTATCGCCCGCAACTTCGAAGCATCGAGCGAGCGGGATTGGCGGTGAGCTCGGTTCAATCGACGGTGCACTCGCTCTTTCCGGATAGCTTGGCGCCCGCTCCGTCGGATCCGCAGGACCGCATCCGGCACATGAAGACGGCGATCGAACGCATCGCGCCGCACGTGCCGGCGCAGACGCCGTTCGTCGTCATAACCGGCGCGGCGCCCGGCGGCGACACGCGCATGGTGTACGAGCGGGCAGTGAGGGATTTTTTCGACTTGGCGACCTTTGCCGCCGAACGCGGCGTGCGCATCGCGTACGAGCCGCTGAACCCGGTGCTCTTCAATACCGACACGGCGCTGTGGGGATTAGACCAGGCGCTCGAGTTGGTCCGGCGCGTCGACCACCCGGCGCTCGGCATCTGCCTCGACACGTGGAACATCTTCCAAACGCCGAACCTGCACGAGGTCATCGGCGCGTGCGGCGAGCGCATCTTCCTCGTGCAGGTGAGCGACTGGCATCGGCCGCGTTCGGGAGCGGATCGCATCAGTCTGGGCGAGGGCACGATCGACAACGCCGCGATCATGAAAGCCACTCGGGGAACCGGTTATACGGGGCCGCTCGTGCTGGAAATATTTTCAGGCGAATCCCTCCCCGATTCGATCTGGCGTGCCGATCTCGACCAAGTCATCGATCGCAACATCAGCGCCTTCGTGCGGCTCTGGGACGAGAGCCTGGCATGACTCCGGCGCGCGTCTACGATTTGAGTCAACCGGTCTTTACGAATTGCCCGCAGTATCCGGACAAGAACCCTCGGCCGGCTCAGGTTCGGCTGTTTTACATGCTGGCGGTGCAAGGCGTCAATAAGGAGATCGTCGAGATCAGTACGCACACCGGCACGCACTGCGACGCGCCTTATCATTTCTTCGAGGACGGGAAGACGATCGACGAGATCCCGCTCGAGACGTATATCGGTCCGGCGACGATCCTCGATCTGCGCGACAAATCGCCCGGTTCGGCGATCGAACGCGCCGACGTCGAGCGCTACGGCGGGCGTATCGACGAGGGCGACATCGTGCTGCTCAATACGGGTTTCGGACACAAACGCGCCAACACGGCGGAATTTCTCACCAAGTACGTCTACCTGGGCGGCGCGGCGGCGCAGTTTCTCGTCGATCGCGGCGTGAAGGGCGTGGGCATCGACGCGGTGAGTTTGGGCGGATACGACGATCCGAGCAAAGCGGCTCCGGCGCATAAGGCCATGCTCGGCAACGGCAAGTTCATCGTGGAAGAGTTGTACTTTCCGGACGAGGTGATGGACGGGCGCAAGCGGCTCTTCGTGGCCGCTCCGGTGAAATTGCGCGGAACGAGCGGGGCCTGGACGCGAGCAATGCTCTGGGAGTTTTAGTGCCGCAGATCTTTGGCCGAAGCTTCGACCGGTTCGCGTTGGAAGCGCGCGTGGGTGAACTGCATCAAGTGTGCGGCATCACGCCCGTCCTGTACGATGACGGCCGCGCCCGTGGAACGCGCGGTTTTCTGCTGCGCACCGGCGGCGGCCTCGAGCTGGAGATCGTCGCCGACCGCGCGCTCGACGTCGTGAGTGCCGCGTATCGCGGAATTCCCCTGACCTGGCGCGGCCCGGGCGGCCTCGCGCATCCGGCGTATTCGCAGCCCGGGATCGACGCGTTCGAGCGCAACTTCTTCGGCGGCTTGATGACCACGTGCGGGCTGCAAGCCTTCGGGCCGCCGGGCGAGGACGTCGACGGAGCCTGGCAACAGCACGGATACATCAATCACGCGCC
>DATKPZ010000016.1:0-4558 GCA_035523815.1 Alphaproteobacteria bacterium | reverse complement strand
GCAGCAAGAGCGCTCGCAGATGCAAAATCGCGCGAAGGCGATGGAGATGCTGCGCGCGATGCTCTACGAGCGCCAGCAGCAGGAGAAGGCTGAAGCCGAAGGATCGCTGCGCCGCAGCCAGGTCGGTACCGGCGACCGCTCGGAGAAGATTCGGACCTACAACTTTCCGCAAGACCGCGTGACGGATCACCGCATCAATCAAAGCTACGGCAACATCCGCGGCATCATGGACGGCGCGCTCGGCCCGATCGTCGACGATCTGCTGGCCGACGAACAAGCACGGCTTTTAGCCGGCGAAGACGGCGCTGCGTAAGCCGTGAACGAAGCGCTGCTGGCATTCGTCACCGGGAAGTCCCCTGCGTATTTGCGAGCGCATGCCGGCGAATCGCTTTCGCAAGACCTCGTGGAGCGCTACGAGTCGCTCGCGTCGCGGCTCGAACAGGGCGAACCGCTGGCATATATCCTTGGGACGGCTGGGTTTTACCGGCGGGAATTCGTCGTCGACCCGCGCGTGCTGATTCCGCGGCCGGAGACCGAGCATCTGGTCGAAGCGGCGATCGCCCACCTTCAGGCGTACGACGCGCCCCGCGTACTCGACGTGGGCACGGGCAGCGGCGCGATCGCCCTCACGATTGCTGCGGAAGTTCCGCGTGCGCGCGTCGATGCCACCGACGCCTCACCGGATGCGCTGATCGTCGCCATCGCCAATCGCGACCGGCTCGATCTGCAAAAGCGCGTCACCTTGTATCTCGGCGACCTGCTCGATCCGATCGCAGGCAGCCGCTACGACGCGATCGTCGCGAACTTGCCCTACGTTCCCACCGGCGAGGGAGACCCGGAGCTGCGCTACGAGCCGGCCCTAGCGCTCGACGGCGGCCCCGATGGGCTCGACGCCTACCGCCGCTTCTTCGCGCGCGTCCCGCCGCTCGTCAACGCGGGCGGACTCGTGCTGGCCGAGGGCGCGCCTCCGATCGCCGCGGGCTTGCTCGAGCTCGCGCGGGCGGCCTTCCCGCAGGCGACCGTGACGCCCGAGCGCGATTACGGCGGCCGCGACCGTTTCGTCCAGGTGATAACCCCGGCCTAAGTCGAATACACACATCCCGAGATGGCGAAGTATATTTTCTTCACCGGCGGCGTGGTGAGTTCGCTCGGCAAGGGCATCACCGCTGCGTCCCTCGGACGACTCCTCAAAGCTCGCGGTATCAGCGTCTCGATCCAGAAACTGGATCCCTACATCAACGTTGACGCAGGCACGATGAACCCCTATCAGCACGGCGAGGTCTTCGTGACCGAAGACGGCGCCGAGACCGATCTGGATCTGGGGCACTACGAGCGATTCATCGACGAAAATTTGGTCCGCGCGAACAACGTGACGACGGGTCAAGTCTACAACTCGGTCATCGAAAAAGAGCGCCGCGGCGAATATTTGGGCGCGACCGTTCAAGTCATTCCGCACATCACGAACGAAATCAAGGCGCACATCAAGCGCGTCGCTGAAGCGAGCCACGCCGACGTATGCATCGTCGAAGTCGGCGGCACGGTCGGCGATATCGAGTCGCTGCCGTTTCTCGAAGCGATCCGCCAGATGCGCTACGACGTCGGCGATGAAAACGTCATGTATTGCCATCTCACGCTGGTGCCGCACCTGGGCGCCGCCGATGAGCTCAAGACCAAGCCGACTCAACACTCGGTGCGTGAGCTGCGCGGCATCGGAATCTCGCCCGACGCCATCGTGTGCCGCACCCAATCGGCCATCGCGATGCCGATCGAGCTCAAAGAGAAGATCGCGCTCTTCTGCGACGTACCCCCGGGGTCGGTGGTGCAGAACATCGACGCCAAGACGATCTATCAAGTGCCGCTGAACCTCGAAGCCGAAGGCTTGGCCAACGCCGCGGTGCGCAAATTGGGTCTGCCGACGAATGCGCCCAAGCTCGAGGAGTGGACGAAAATCGTCGATCGCATTCGCGATCCCAAGCATCGCGTGCGCATCGCGCTCGTCGGCAAGTACGTCGAACTCAAAGACGCCTACATCTCGATCAACGAAGCGTTGTACCACGCCGGCATTTTCCACAATGCGGAAGTCGAGATTCGGCGCATCGATTCGGTGACGGTCGAAACGCAGGGGGTCGGCGTTCTCGAGGGCTTGCAGGGTATTCTCGTCGCGCCCGGTTTCGGTGCGCGCGGCGTCAACGGCAAGCTCCAGGCGATCCGCTACGCTCGGGAACACAAGATCCCATTCCTCGGGATCTGCTTTGGGATGCAGCTAGCCTGCGTCGAGTTCGCGCAAGACGTCTGCGGGATTCCCAAGGCGATGTCGATCGAGGTCGACGAAACCACTCCCGATCCGGTGATCGACTTCATGCCTGATCAGCGCGACCTCGAGATTTACGGCGGTACGATGCGCCTGGGATCGTATAGCTGCGTGCTCGAGCCGGGGACGCTTGCGCTGCGCGCCTACGGCGCGACCGAGATCAGCGAGCGTCACCGCCACCGCTACGAATTCAACAACCGCTATCGCCCCGTGTTCGAGGAGCAAGGGATGCGGTTCTCCGGTCACCACACGGTCGGCAAGACGACGCTGGTCGAGATCGTCGAGCTGCCGCCCGACATGCATCCGTGGTTCGTCGGGACGCAGGCCCATCCCGAATTCAAATCGCGACCCAACAATCCGTCGCCGCTCTATCGCGACTTCATCGGTGCTGCACTCAAACACGGTGGTTCCGCAATCGAGGTTCGCGCCGTCGGCGAGCGCGTTGAATCCTAACGAGATTACCGCCTTCATCCTAACGCGTGACGAGGAGCGCGATCTGCCGCGCGCGATCACCAGCCTGCCGCACGGCGTCTCGATCCTCGTGCTCGACGCCCTCTCGACCGACAATACCGTCGCATACGCGCGCGGCGCGGGCGCACGGGTCATCGAACGCGCGTGGACCGATTTCGTCGACGCGCGACGCTACGGCCTGGGGCAGATCACGACGCCCTGGACGCTGATGCTTGATGCGGATGAAGAGCTCGACGATTGCTTGCGCGAGTCGATCGTTGCGGCGCCCGGCGAGGCCGACGGTTACGTCGTTCGGCGTTCGACGTATTTTCACGGGAAGCCGATGCGCATGTGGAGCGGCGAGCGGGTGCTGCGTTTGGTGCGAACCGGCGCGGCGCGAATCGAGCCGCAAGCGGCGGCCGGTGGCGACGCGCTTCTGCACGAGCGGCTGGTCTGCAGCGGCGACGTGCGCGAGCTCGAGGGCGCGTTACTGCACTATTCGTATCCCGATGCGCGCAGCTATCAGGAGAAATTCGCCCGTTACACCGCGATCGAAGCGCTCGCGCAGCCGCCCAGCCTGCTGCGCTGTTTGGCCGAAGCCGCCATGGTGCTGCCTCGTTTCGCGAATGCGCTGCTGCGGCGCGGTGCGCTGCGCGACGGTCCGCGCGGCTGGTACGTCGCCTGGTATTCCGCGCTCTATCCCGCGGCGGTCGCGTGGAAATCGCTCCGGCAAGCCGGTCGCGACCGCAAAAAGAACTAGAGTCTGCGCCGATGACGCGAATCGGGCTCGATGCCCGCTGCGGCCGCCACATCTCGGTCGGCATGCGCACTTACATCGAGGAGGTGACCGCGCGCCTGCCGCGGGTCGCTCCCGAGTTCGACTATCGCGTCTATCGCGAGGGCGAAAATCTGGGCATGCTCGACCAGGTCGCGCTGCCGCTGCGGATGCGGGCGGACCGGGTTGACCTCGCGCACTTCATGTCGCAGTACGTTCCGCTCTTTGCCGGCGGCCGCTTCGTGTTCACCATTCACGATGTGATCCATCTGCGCTTTCTCGAGTTCTTCAAGCCCACGATTGCGCCGTATTACCGTGCCGTCGTGCGGCGCGCCGCGCGCAAGGCCGCGCGCATCATCACTTCGGATCGTCGCACCATCGGGGACTTGGTCGCGCTGCTCGGCGCGGATCCGGCGAAGATCCGGGTCGTGCCGCTTGCCCCGCGCGAGCGATTTTTCGTGCAGGCCCAGCCCTATCGCGGCGCGCGCGCCTATCTAATCAACGTGGGCAATCACCGCACCCATAAAGACGTTCCGACGTTGCTGCACGCCTGGGCGTCGCTTCCGCCGCAGTACGAAATCGATCTGTATCTCACCGGCCCGGACGACTTCGGGGGCGAGCTGCAGCGTCTCTCGAGCGGTCGCCGGCGCGCGGTCGCCCTGGGCGACGTCGACGACGACGCGCTTGCGTCGTACTACGCGGGTGCGGCCGCTCTCGTGCATCCCTCGCTGCTCGAGGGATTCGGGTTGCCGTTCGTGGAGGCGATGGCGCAAGGGTGCCCGGTCATCGCGACGACGACCTCGATTCCCGATCCGGTCGCAGACGCCGCCCTTACCTTCGAACCGCGCGACGCCGAGTGCGCGCGCACGCAGATCGAGCGTGTGCTCGACGACCAGGCTTTGCGCACGTCGCTCGTTGAACGAGGGCGCAGGGCCGTCGCGGCGCTGAGCTGGGATCGCACCGCCCGCGAAACGGCCGCCGTGTACCGCGAAGTCGTAGAGGAGCAACGATGATCCACCTGT
>DATKPZ010000015.1:0-2791 GCA_035523815.1 Alphaproteobacteria bacterium | reverse complement strand
GCACAGGTGTACGGCAACGACACCGCGATCGGGTTCGGCGCCTCGCAGGGCAACTTCGAGCTCAACGTCTTCAACCCGGTGATCCTCTCGAACTTCTTGCATAGCTGCAACCTGCTGCGTGACTCGACGACGATGTTCCGTGAGCACGCGGTCGAAGGGCTGCAAGCGAACGAGCCGGTCATCAAGAAATACCTCGACGAATCGCTTATGACGGTGACCGCGCTTTCGCCGAAGATCGGCTACGACAAAGCGGCCGAGATCGCCAAGACGGCGCACCACGAGGGCACGACGCTCAAAGCCGCAGCGCTGAAACTGGGCCACGTGACGTCGGACGAGTTTGACAAGCTCGTAGTCCCCAAAGAAATGACGTATCCGAAGTAATCAGCAGCTATTTGACCGGTGTATTCTTTTGGACGAAGCGCGCGATTAACTCGCGCGCTTCGTGCGTCATATCGTAAAACGCGATGTTGTAACTCGCGTTCTGGCGCTGATGCGCGACGATACGGCCGTGTACGGTGAGGCGTTCCCCGTCGAGCGGAATTCGCAGTTCGAGGGAGGCGCCGACGGGCAACTCGTCGCCGGTCTTCATCAAGACGCCGCCGGCCGAGATGTTGGTCGCGCGAGCGACACGCGCTGGTGAGCCCGCGTGCGCGTAGTACATTTCGGCGTCGATCGAGACGCGAACGCTCGAGCGCGTGAGCCCGTTTCCGGTGTGCACGTCGGGAGTGTGCCCGGCGGGCTGCCCATGTGCGGTCTGAGTCGCTTTGACGAGCGCCTCTGCTTGCGGGCCCGGCACCCGCAGCGCAATCACGTAAGAATAGCGCGGTCCGATTTGCTTTCGATTGACGACGGTGCCCGACAGCTCGATCGTCGGCGTTCCGTGAACGGAAAGCGGAAAGTCGAGCCGGTCGCCCACGTCGAACGCGTTCATCGATCGCATGCGGCACTCGCTGCGGCCGGCGTGTTCGATGATGGCCATGACGGGCACGGCGCCGTTGACGCTCACCATCGTCGGAGCCTCCAGCGATGCGAGCGCGGCTGACTGAGGATCGGGCATGCGTGCGCGCCGGTAATCCTAGGCGGCTTCGGTGTTCTGCTCGACGAAGCGCGCGATGGCCTCTCTCGCCTCGTCGCTTATTTCGTAGAACGCGACGTTGTAGTTCGGGCTCATCTCTTGATGCGCGACGATGCGCCCCCGAACCGCTACGCGCTCGCCGCCAAGCAGAAACTGCATTTCGATCGACGCGCCGACGGGAAGTTGGGCCGTCGTGTTCATGAACACACCCCCGGTTGAGATGTTGGTAGCTCGCGCCGTTGCCGTCGCGGTGCCCGGCTGGGTGTAGCGCACGTCGAAATCGACGGGAATGCGCAGCGCGGCACGCGTGAGACCGTTCCCAGTGAGAATGTCGGGCGTGTGAGCGGAACGTGCGCGCGCTGCATCGTTCGCCTTCGCGATCGCTTCCATTTGCTCGGGCGTGGCGGAAACCGTCAGAACGTAGGCGTGACGCGCCCCGTTTTCCTTGCGGCTGAGGACGTTGCCCGAGAGCGCGACGGTCGGCGCGCCATGGACGGAGACGGTAAAGTCGAGGCGAGCGCCGATTTGGAAAACGATCGCCGAGCGCAGGCGGCATTCGTGCGCGCTCACGTGTTCGATGATCGCCATGACGGGCGCGCCGCCATCGGCGCGGACCATCGAGGGAGCCTCTAACGACGTCAGCGTCGTGTGTGGATCCGACATCTTTATCACCTTCGAACGGCAAAACGAAAGGCCGGCACCTGTTTCCCTAATAATTCGGCCGCCAAGCAAGCGATCCTTAGGGTTTTCATGCAGGGAAGTGTATCGCTGTCTTGCAAGAGCGGCGCATGAGTTTGCGCGATTTTTACGATCGCAGCGACGCGATCGACATTGCCGGTTCGGTGCGCGCACGCGACGTCAGCGCGGCCGAAGTCCTGGACGAGGCGATTGCCCGCGCCGAACGCGTAAATCTACGCTTGAATGCGCTTGCCGCGCGCGACTACGACCGGGCGCGCGCCGCCGCGAAAGGCTCGCTCGACGGCCCGCTTGCCGGCGTGCCGCTCCTGGTCAAGGACCTGGGGCCTTCGCTCGGCGGCGTGCCGATGACGATGGGCAGCCGCTATTTTGCCTCCTACGTGCCCGCGGCAGGTCACGAATTCTTCACCCGCCTGCGAAGCGCGGGAGCGGTTATATTTGCAAAGACGACGGCGCCCGAGTTCGGTCTCTTGCCCTACACCGAGAGCACACTCTTCGGCGCGACGCGCAACCCTTGGGACCTCGAGCGCACACCGGGCGGATCGAGCGGCGGCAGCGCCGCGCTCTGCGCGGCGGGCGTCGTTCCGGTTGCGCACGGCAACGATATGGGCGGTTCGATTCGCATTCCGGCAAGCTGTGTCGGGCTGTTCGGGCTCAAACCTAGTCGCGGGCGCGCCCCGACCACCGGCGGCATCATCGGCTCGGCGAACGTCGACCACGCAATCGCTCGGACCGTGCGCGACAGCGCGGCCTTTCTCGACGTCGTCCGTAGCGACGGCGGCCCGCGCTTTCTGAACGAAGTCGAGCGCGATCCCGCACCGCTGCGCATTGCGGTCATGCGCGGTTCCGGCCTTGGTCACGGCATCTCCGCGCAGGCGCGCGCCGCCGTCGATGCGGCCGCGGCCCTCTGTGCGTCGCTGGGCCACGCCGTCGTGGAGGCCGAACCGGAGGGCGTCGACTATCCCGCGGTCGCATACGCGCTCCTGTTGATCTTTGCAAGCCAAATCGGCTGGCATCTGG
>DATKPZ010000014.1:0-5368 GCA_035523815.1 Alphaproteobacteria bacterium | reverse complement strand
CTGATGGGCACGCTGCTCGAGCTCGAAGGCAACTCGATCACGATGGTCGCGACCGACGGCTACCGCCTCGCGCGCTATCAAACCACCCTCGACGACGGTATCAGCGGCGCCGAAAAATACATCGTCCCCTCGCGCGCTCTCGCGGAAGCCGCGCGTAATCTCGGCAGCGGCGACCAGATCGCGATCAGCGCTCTCGGCGCGCAGAGCAATCAGCTCCAAATGAATTCCGGCGACACGGCGATCACCGTGCGCCTGGTCGACGGACAATATCCGAACTACCAGCAAGTGATTCCGGCAAAGTTCGATCGCAGTGTGACGGTCAACACACAGGCTCTCATCGGCAGCCTGCGCCGCGCCGAACTCGTCGCCGGCGATCGCGCCAGCATGGTAAAACTCGCCGTGTCGAATCAAACCCTGATCGTGACCGCCAGCAGCGACATCTCCGGAAATGCTTACGAAGAACTCGAAGTGGAGCAAACCGGTGAAGATCTCGCGATCGCGTTCAACGCACGCTACTTGGTCGAGATTCTGAATCACGTGAAGAGCCCGCAAACGGTAATCGAATTTCTCGGGCCGCTATCGCCGGCCGCGATCCGCCCGGTCGAACCGCCCGAAGGCGCGCAGCAGCTCTACGTGTTGATGCCGCTGCGCCAATAGGTGCAACTGACGCGGCTGGCGCTTTCGAATTTTCGGAACTACGCGCAGCTCGACTTGGATCCGGCGCCGGGACTCAACGTGTTCGTCGGCGCGAACGCGCAGGGCAAGAGCAATCTGCTCGAAGCGATCGCCATGCTCGGTACCGGAAAATCCTTTCGCACCAGCCGCGACGCGGATCTGGTACGCGAGGGTCTGGAGCTCTCCGTCGTCGGCGGCGACGCGCAGGTGCGCGCGGGAATCGTGCACCTCGGCTGCACGATCGTGCGCAGCGGCAACCGGACCCGCAAGACCTATACGATCAACGGGCAAGGCGTGCGCTACGCGCGCTTTCTCGGGAGCATTCGCGTCGTCACGTTCGTACCAGCGGATCTCCAACTCGTCGCCGGGCCGCCGTCGCTGCGCCGCGCCCTCGTGAACATCGCGCTCGCGCAGGATGACCGCCGGTACTACCACGAGCTCGCGCGTTACGGGAAAACGCTCCAGCAAAAGAACGCGATGCTGCGCGGGACGACCGACTACGACGAGCAGCTCATCGCCGTGTACAACAACACGTTGGTAGAGGCGGGGACGAGTTTGATGCTGGCACGCGAGCACTTCGTGCGCGAGCTCGCGCGCGAAGCCGAACGGATCCATGGCGAGTGGACGCACGGCGCGGAACGCCTGGCCGTAACGTACGCGCCGAACATCAAGTTCGAAGCCCCGACCGCGGACGCGGTCGCCGGCGCGTTCGAAGCGCGCTTGCGCGAGGTCGCCGAGAGCGAGCGGACCCGCAAGGCCAGCGTGGCCGGGCCGCATCGCGACGACCTGGACCTCGAGCTTGACGGCCACTCGCTTTCCGCCTACGGCTCGCAAGGGCAGGGCCGGACGGCGGTGCTCGCGCTCAAGGTCGGCGAATACACGGTGATGCGCGATCGGTCCGGCGAAGCGCCGCTGCTCTTGCTCGACGACGTCCTCTCCGAACTCGACGCGGAGCGCGCCGCTGCATTTCTCGACGGCGTCGGCGCCCTTCGACAGGCCCAAGATGACCGGATGCAAGTCTTTGTGACCGCGACGCACCTGCCGCCTGGCCTGCCGGACGCCGCGCGGACCTACCGCGTCGAGCGCGCCCAGGTGAGCGCGTGAGGCGCCTGGCCGACGCGCTTGGGGCGTGGGCGCCCGCCGAGGGCGCGGGCGCGGCCGATCCGGTCGTGCTGCTCGGGGCGGCGTGGAACGAGATCGTGGGGCCGGAGAACGCGCGCAACTCGCATCCGGCGCAGCTCGCCGGCGACACCTTGATCATCGTCACGGCCTCGAGCGTCTGGAGCGCGCAGCTGAGCTACCTCTCCGAGCAAATCGTGGAGACCTTGCGCGCCCGGCTTCCGCGCGCGGGCATCGCCAAGGTGCGCTTCCGGATCGGGAAGCTGCCGGTGCGCGGCGGCAGCCGTTCGCGCAAAAACCGGGTTATAGAGTACGCATCCTCGAGGCCGTCGCAAGAGCGGCCGGTCGACGCGTACGACGCGCTCGGGCGCTTTCGCGCCAGCGTCGACGCCGCCGAGCGGGCCAAACGAGCCGACGGGTGGAAAGAATGCACGGGTTGCACGGCTTTGATCGCGCCCGCGTCCGGGCTGCTTTGCACGTCGTGCGGAATCGCACGCGAGGCCGAGCGGGAACGGACGATCTCACGGCTGCTTTTTGAAGCACCGTGGCTGGGGTTCGCCGGAACGGCAAAGCTGGTCGAGGATCTGCATCAGGATGAATACGAGTCGATCCGCCGCCGCCTGCTCTCACGCTGGTGGGACCGGTTGCGCCGCGTTCGGCTGACCGGAACCCTCTCGCGTGACGGCGCCGAGCGCCTGATTGCGAGTTCGTACGTCTTGCTCAAGAGCGAGCTGCCGCCCGAACGGCTCACGCCCGCGATCGTGCGCAACGTGCTCGGCGACGACTTGCACGAACTTTTATACGAAACGGTAGAACGATAACAACGCGATGACCAACAACTACACCGGCGAGCAAATCGAAGTTCTCAAGGGCCTCGAGGCGGTTCGCAAGCGCCCCGGAATGTACATCGGCAACACGTCCGAGCGCGGCCTGCACCAACTCGTCTACGAAGCGGTCGACAACGGCGTCGACGAAGCGCTGGCCGGATACGCAAAAAATCTCAAGGTCGTGCTCTACAAGGACAATTCGTGTTCGGTAGAAGACGACGGCCGCGGCATTCCGGTCGACATCCACGCCGAAGAGAAGATGCCCGCGGTGGAAGTCGTGATGACGATTCTGCACGCCGGCGGGAAGTTCGGTAAAGGCGGCTACAAGGTTTCGGGCGGTTTGCACGGCGTCGGCATTTCGGTCGTCAACGCCCTTTCGGAGTGGATGATCACGCGCGTCAAACGCGACGGAAACGTCTACGAGATGAAGTTCGAGCGCGGCATCACCGTGCAAAAGCTCAAGAAGATCGGCAAGACCGACGAGACCGGAACGTTTCAGTGGTGGATGCCGGACCGCGAAATCTTCGAAACGCTCGAGCTGCACTGGGATATTTTGCAGAAGCGCCTGCGCGAGCTGGCGTTCCTCAATCGCGGTCTCTCGATCACGCTGCGCGACGAGCGCGGCGAGGAACCGCGCGAGCGCAACTACAAGTTCGACGGCGGCATCGTCTCGTTCGTCGAGTACCTCAACGAGAAGAAAGACTCACTGCACCCCGTGATCTCGACGCACAGCGAACGCGACGGCGTCGACGTCGAAGTGGCGATGCAGTACACCGACACGTATACTGAGCAGATTTTCAGCTACGCCAACAACATCAACACGATCGAAGGCGGCATGCACCTGCAAGGCTTTCGTCAAGCAGTGACGCAAGCCGTCAACTCGTACGCGAAGAAAAAGGGCATTCTCAAAGAGAACGACGGCTCGCTCTCGACCGACGACATCATGGAAGGCCTCACCGCGGTCGTCTCGGTGAAGCTGCAAGACCCGCAGTTCGAGGGTCAAACCAAGACCAAGCTAGGCAACGCGCGCGTGCGCAGCATCGTCTACAATTTGGTCAACGAGCGGCTCGACTTTTTCTTTGAAGAGAATCCGAAGCAAGCGCGGGTCATCATCGAGAAGACGATGCAAGCCCAGCGCGCGCGGGAGGCGGCGAAAAAAGCGCGCGATCTTTCCCGGCGCAAGAATGCGCTCGAGGGCTCGGGCCTGCCGGGCAAACTGGTCGACTGCAAGAACGGCGATCCCAAGGAAAGCGAGATCTTTCTGGTCGAGGGCGATTCGGCCGGCGGTACCGCCAAGGGCGGACGCGATCCGAATACGCAAGCGATTCTTCCGCTGCGCGGCAAGATTCTCAACGTCGAAAAAGCCCGACTCGATAAGGTGCTTTCCAACGAAGAGATCCGCACGATGATCACGGCGCTGGGCACCGGATTCGGCGATGAGTTCGATCTGGAGAAACTACGCTACCACAAGATCATCATCATGACCGACGCCGACGTGGACGGTTCGCACATCCGCACGCTTTTGCTCACGTTCTTCTACCGGCAGATGAAGCCGCTGGTCGAGAACGGCTTCGTGTATATCGCGCAGCCGCCGCTGTACGGTATTCGCAAGGGCAAAAAGCAGTGGTGGGCGTTCAGCGAGGCCGACTACAAGTCGGTCATCGGCGAGGAGGATCCCAAAGACTTCACCATCCAGCAATACAAGGGTCTGGGTGAGATGGACGCCGAGCAGCTGGCGGAGACGACCATGGAAGTCGGGAATCGGCGCCTCAAGCAAATCATGGTTGAAGACGCGATCGAAGCCGAACAGATCTTCACCGATTTGATGGGCGATAAAGTCGAGCCGCGCAAGCAGTACATCTTCGACTACGCCAAGTCCGTCAAGAACCTGGACCTTTAGTTTAGATTAGCCGGGAGGCCCCGGCCTCATCGATGGGTATTTACCCTCTGATGCGCAGGCGGGCGGCTTTGGCCGCGGCGGCAATCGCTCTCGTGGCCGTGGGCGTGCTCGCGGTAAGTGGCCGTACCATCCTTGCTTGGATTCTCCCCGGCTTGCTCGGGCTTGCCATCCACGGCAACGTCACCGCAAGCTCGGTGCAGATCGGCAACGGGGCGGTGATCGTTCGCGGCCTCCACGCCACCAAAAACGGCGACCCGCTCTTCGATGCCGCGCAAGTTCGCGTGGACTATTCGCTGCGCGATCTGCTGCCCGGCAGCCGGCATCGCTTCGGCTTGCTTGCCATCTCCCTCGATCGTCCGGTGTTCACCCTCGAGCGCCGCGCCGACGGCAGCTACGACCTTGCCCTTGGGTTTACCCCGGCAAGCGGACCGCCCGCTCCAACGCGGCTCAACGCCGTCCCGCTTGCGTTCCGCGTCGAGGTGCGCGACGGGGCGATCGCGCTTCGCGCGCCGCAGGCACTCGATCCACGGTCGCGCGCGATCGATCTGCGCAAGCTGCAGCTGACCGGCACGATCGACACCGCCACGCGCACGCACTATCGCCTGACCGGCGCGTTTTCCGGTTCCGCGGCGCAGGCCATTTCGGTCACCGGAACGATCGATGCGACGCGTGGCTACGCGATGCACCGCGTGCTCGCTGCGGCGCTGCCGCTGCGCGCGATCGCAAACTTTTTCATCAACAACCATGCGGCGCAGATTCTGAGCGGGCGCGCGACGGGACTGGATATGCGGCTGTACGCGCTCGGCGTCGAGCCGGAAGCGCCGGTCGACTATCATCTCGGCGGGGG
>DATKPZ010000013.1:0-6156 GCA_035523815.1 Alphaproteobacteria bacterium | reverse complement strand
GGAGAGCACGATCGTGCGCGCGACGCCGGCGATCTTCGCCGGCACCGCGGTCATGAGCACGGCTGACGCCGTCGCCGCGCTTCCGCCGTGCACGTAGGCGGCGACGGATTCCAGCGGGCGATAGCGCAGACCGTAGCGCGTCCCGTCTTCGTCGACGTACGAAATATCGGCGGGGCGCTGGCGTTCGTGGAAGCGCGTGATCCGTTCTTTGGCCAAGCGCAGGGCGTTCGCGATCTCGGGAGGCACCAGCGCGCGCGCACCCTCGTGCATCGGTATCGGCACGCGCAGCTTGGAGAGATCGTAGTTCGGATCGTCGTAGCGGCGCGTGTACTCGACGAGCGCCGCGTCGCCGCGCGCCCGCACCGCGGCGAGAATCTCTGCAACCGACGCGATCAGCTCGGATGACGGCGTCCATCCGTCACGCCGCGCTCCCGCCGAACGCACGCGTTCGGCCGCCGGCGTCACGTTAAGCGTCATGCCGGACGTTCCCTCGCCCGAAGATTCGCTCGAGCTCGCTGCGCAGCCGATGATCCGACGCGATGGTGCGCGTGAGGCGCTGCGAGCGTCCGCGCGCGTGCATCGTCACCGGCACGTGCCCGGGCCACTCGTCGACCAGCGCCGCCAGACGATCGATCTGATCGCGCGAGCCGACCTCCACGTGCCACTCGCGCACCGCGACCGCGGGCGCGCTCACGCGGGCCGGAATTTCGAAGACGTTGACTTCATTGGCGCTCACCGAAAGCTCGATCGGTCCTTCTTCGCCGGGTGTAGCTCCGGGCCGCTCGCGCAAGCGCAGGCGCCCCTTCACCACGAGGATTTGATCTTCGCTGAACAGGCCTTGCACCGCCGGGTACATTTTCGAAAACACGACGACGTCGCAGACCCCGCTCGTGTCTTCGAGCTGCGCGATCAGCATCTGCTGACCCGATTTCGTGAGAGTCCGCCGCACCGAGGTGACCATGCCGGCGATGGTAACGAGCGCGTCATCGTCGACCGCGCGCAGGTCTTTGATCAGCGTCGCTCCGTTGCGCAGCAACAGGTGTTGCACGTCGGCCAGCGGGTGTCCGGAGACGAAGATGCCGAGCGTCTCCTTCTCCCAGGCCAGCATCTCCCGCGTGCCCGGCGCCGCAATCGGCGGGAGCGTCGGCGTGAGCGCGGGTGCATGCTCGGAGGCCTCGCCGAAGAGCGAGACCTGTCCGAGCTCTTTCTCGCGCGTTGCGTGCGCGGCGAGATCCAGCGCGACGTCGAGCGCGGCCAGGTTCTGCGCGCGATTCCCGCTCAGCTCGTCGAGCGCACCGCACTTGATCAAGGCTTCGAAGACGCGCCGATTGACTTGTTTGGAATCCACGCGCTTGGCCAGATCGAACAGATCGACGAACTTGCCGGCGGCATCGCGCGCCTCGATGATGCTGCGAACCGCTCCTTCGCCGACACCCTTGACGGCCGCAAGCCCGAAGCGAATGCGCTCGCCGACGACCGCGAAATCGATCAGCGACTCGTTGACGTCGGGCGGAAGCACCGCGATCCCCATCTTCTTGGCCTCGTCGATGTACTCGACGAGTTTGTCGGTCTTGTCTTTGACCGAGCTCATGAGCGCGGAGAGGTATTGCAGCGGGTGATTGGCTTTGAGATACGCCGTCTGATACGTGATCCAGGCGTACGCGGCCGCATGCGACTTGTTGAATCCGTAGCCCGCGAATGGCTCGACGAAGGCGAAGATTTGCTCGGCTAAATTACGCGCGATGCCGGAGACTTCGCGCGCGCCCTCGATGAACTTCTCACGATACTCGGGGATCTTGTCCTTCTGCTTTTTCCCCATGACTTTGCGCAGCTCGTCGGCTTGACCCATCGTAAAGCCGGCGATGTCACGCGCAATCTGCATCACCTGTTCTTGGTAGACCGCCACACCGAAAGTTTCCGCGAGAATCGGTTCGAGCTTGGGATGCAGATACTTGGGCTTCGTGCGGCCTTGCTTGTTGCTGATGTACTGCGGGATCCATTCCATCGGTCCCGGGCGATACAGCGCGCCGATCGCGATGATGTCTTCAAAGCGCGAGGGCTTGACCTCGATACAGACGCGCTTCATGCCGTCGGACTCGAATTGGAACGTGCCCATCGTATCGCCGCGTCCGAGCATCTCGTACGTCTTCCGATCGTCGTCGGGAATTTTCGATAAATCAAACGACGGATCGACGGTGCGCCGGATCTCGGAGACGGCACTGTTCATCACCGTGAGGTTGCGCAGGCCCAAGAAGTCCATCTTGAGCAGGCCGATCTTCTCGACCCAGATCATGTCGAATTGGGTGTTCACGCCGCCGTCGTTGAACTTGACCAGCGGCGCGTAGTCGATCAGCGGTCCGGCCGAGATCACGACGCCGGCCGCGTGCGTCCCGGCATTGCGGGCCAAGCCCTCGATATCTTTCGCGGTCTCAAGCAGCTTGCGAATCTGCGGGCTGCCCGCCGAGGCCATCTTCAGCTCGGGAATCTGCTCGAGCGCCTCGCCGATCGAGAGGCCGCCCGGGCCCGAGGGAATCATCTTGGCTACTTTGTCGACGTCGGGCAGCGGTACGCCGAGCGCGCGCCCGGCATCCCGAATCGCGGCCCGCGCCGCCATCGTGCCGAACGTGACGATCTGCGCGACGCGATCCTTGCCGTACTTTTCGGTGACGTAGGCAATCACTTCATCGCGCCGGTCGACGCAAAAGTCGGTATCGATATCCGGCATCGAGATGCGGTCGGGGTTCAAGAATCGCTCGAAGAACAGATTGAACTTGAGGGGGTCGAGGTCGGTGATCTTCAGACAGTACGAGGCGACCGAACCGACGGCGGACCCACGCCCCGGACCGACCGGAATCTCGTGATCGCGCGCGTACTTGATAAAATCCCACACGATGAGAAAGTACGAGGCAAAGCCCATCGTGTTAATTACGTTTAGCTCGTAGTCGAGCCGCGCGCGCAGGGCCGCATCGTTCGCCGCGCGCTCGGGGCCGTACCGATCGACGAGTCCCGCTTCACAGATCTCGCGCAGATACTCTTCAGCGCTGCGTTCGGGCGCCGCCGGCGTGGCTTGCGGCACCGGGTACTGCGGCAAGTGAAAGATCTTTTCCGGAATCTTGATGTCGACGCGTTGCGCGATCTTCACCGTGTTCTCGCAGGCTTCGGGCAGATCGCTCCACAGCTCGTACATCTCCGCGGCGGATTTGACGTAGAACTGATCGGAGTAGAACTTCATGCGGCTGGTGTCGGAGACGGTTTTGCCCGTGCCGATGCACAGCAGCACGTCGTGCGCGGGCGCGTCGCGCTGGTCGAGGTAGTGGGAGTCGTTGGTCGCGACGATCGGCACGCCGAGCTGGCGCGCTACTTTGACCAGGCCCGTATTGATGACGTCTTCCTCGGGCATGCCATGGCGCATCACTTCGATATAGAAGCGGTCGCCGAAAATGTCTACGTACGTCTTGGCATTTTTGAGCGCGGTCTCGTAGTCGTTTTTGAGCAGCGGGGCCGCGACCAGGCCCGACATGCAGCCCGAGAGCACGATCAGGCCGTCGTGGTGCTGCGCGAGCAAGTCGAGGTCGATCCGCGGCTTGTAATAGTAGCCTTCGAGGAAGCCTTTGGAGATCAGGGCGGTGAGGTTGCGGTAGCCGATCAGGTCGGCCGCCAGCAGCGTGACGTGGGCCTCCTCGCGCACCGTCCGGTCGAAGCGGCCGCGCGGCGCGATGTAGGCCTCGCAGCCGATAATCGGGGTCAAGCTGGTTTCCCGGGCGGCGTAATAGAACTCCATCGCCCCGTACATCACGCCGTGGTCGGTCAGGGCGACGGCCGGGGCGCCCCCCTCGGCGGTCTTCCGGCAGAGCCGGTCGACCCGGCAGGCCCCGTCCAGCAGTGAATACTCCGAGTGCACGTGGAGGTGTACGAACTCTTGCAAAGTCTTTGTCGCCTGACCTAAAGAATACCGGAAATGAGACGTTACCTTAAACGATGAGCGCCAACCTGTCCGCAGGTCCTCCCGACGCTGCCGAGCTCCTAGACGAGCTCGAGCGGCTTCGCGGTCGCATTGCGATCCTGGAGGCCGAGCGGGACGAGTATGCGCAACAGAACGCCGAACTCTTCGTTCTGCAACAGGTCTTTTCCACCATCAACTCCACCCTCGAGATCAACGACATCCTCTCGATGGTCCTGCGCGGCGTGGTCGAGGCACTCAAGTTCAAGCGGGTCGTGCTCTTCGACGTTGGCGAGGACGGCGAGATCATCCGTCGCCTCGAGTGCGACGAAAACGGTTCGGTCAATCACGCGATCGACCCGCAGGATTTTCGAGCCGACTCGGCCCTTGCCGACGTCTCGCAAGGGAAGCTGCAGCTGGCCTACGGCAACAGCGATGACCCCGATTCGCCGCTGGAAGATTCACGCAACTGCTTTTGCGTTGCGCCGCTCGTGGCGCGCGACATCGTGCGCGGCGTCCTCTACGCCGACGATCCGCCGGGTACCGAGATCACCGAGAATCAACTGCGCGTGCTGCTCGACTTTGCCTCGCAAGCCGCAATCGCCGTCGAAAACGCGCGGCTGTACGAAGAGACGCGACGGCTGCTGGAAGAGACGCAGCGCCTGGCCAACACGGATAGCCTCACCGGCATTCCCAACCGGCGCGCGCTGAGCGAATTGCTGGAACGCGAACTTCACACCTCGGAGCGCTACGACACGCCCTTCGCGTTCGTCATCCTTGACCTCGACGACCTCAAGAAAATCAACGACTCGGGCGGCCACAGCTTGGGCGACTTGGCTCTCAAGCGCTTTGCCCAGGTGCTCAAGAAGAATGCCCGCAAGGGCGACATCATCGCCCGCTACGCCGGGGACGAGTTCGTCCTCGTGATGGCCCAGAGCGACCGCGAGCAGACCAACCGGGGTGTCGAGCGCATCATGTCGGCCCTGCGCCGCAACGGCCTGGCCAGCTCGATCGGGGTGGCGATGTTCCCGGGCGACGGGATCGACGGGCAGACCCTCTTTTTCGCCGCCGATGAGGCGCTCTACGCGGCCAAGCAGGCCGGCAAGAACCAGTACCGGTTCTACTCCCGGACCAAGGGCGAGGAGCCTTCCGAACGATAATAGTCATGGGACCCCCCTTCTCCCACGGATAGTATAAAGAAGCAATGATCAAACACGACGTCGTCGTTATCGGTGGCGGTCTGGCGGGCATGCGTGCGGCAGTGGAAGCTGCCGAGGCGGGTGCCGACGTCGCGATCGTCTCCAAGATGCATCCGGTGCGCAGCCACTCGGGCGCCGCGCAAGGCGGTATCAATGCCGCGCTGGGCAACCGCGAAGAGGATACGCCGGAAGCGCATGCCTTCGACACGATCAAGGGCTCCGATTACCTCGGCGACCAAGACGCGATCGAAGCGATGTGCGAAGATGCGCCGCATCAAATCATTTGGCTCGAACATCGCGGCTGCATCTTCTCACGTATGCCCGACGGGCGCATCGCGCAGCGGCCGTTCGGCGGCGCCGGATCGCCGCGCACGTGCTACTCGGCCGACGTGACGGGCCTGGTGATTCTGCACACGCTGTGGGAGCAGCTCGAACGCTTCGGCGTCAAGGTGTACGAAGAGTATTTCTGCACCGCGCTCTCGGTCGACAACGGCATCGGCACGGGCGTGATCGCCTACAACATGCGCAACGGTGAGCTGGAACAGATCGCCGCGAAAGCCACGATCTTCGCCACCGGCGGCGCCGGCCGCATGTATCTCAAGACGACCAACGGCTACGCCTCGACCGCCGACGGCATGGGCATCGCCTACAAAGCCGGCATCCCGCTGATGGACATGGAGTTCATGCAATTCCATCCCACCACGCTCAAAGAGAACGGCGTGCTGATGACCGAGGGCGCGCGCGGCGAAGGGGCCTACCTGCTCAACTCGCTGGGCGAGCGGTTCATGTTCAAGTACGCGCCGAATAAGGGCGAACTCGCCTCGCGCGACGTCGTCTCGCGCGCCGAGTGGACCGAGATTCTCGAAGGGCGCGGCGTCGACGGCTGCGTGCTGCTCGACATGCGCCATCTCGGTCGCGAAAAGATTCTCGAGCGTTTGCCGCAGATTCGTGAGCTTGCGCTCGATGCGACCGGCAAAGACGCGATCAACGAACCGATTCCAATTCTGCCCGGCGCCC
>DATKPZ010000012.1:0-2563 GCA_035523815.1 Alphaproteobacteria bacterium | reverse complement strand
GCTTCGTAGAGCGTCTCGCGGACCGCTTCGACGTTGTTGAGAACTTTCGTACCGGCGGTCACTGCCACGGCTGCCATGCTCCTTCGTAGAGATTCTTGTAGAGATCCGCAGGCTCGGGGAAAGGCATCGCCTCCGCCTTGTCCGTCGCTTCGTTGGTTTCGCGCAAAACGTCTTTCTTTAGATCGTTCACCGCGGCTTCACTTACCACGCCGGCTTCCACGAGCGCGAGCTCAAAGAGCGGAACCGGGTCGTTCTTGCGGTGCTCGCTGACCTCGTCGCGCGTGCGGTAGGTCATGTCGTTGTCGTCGGTCGAGTGCGCGAGAAAGCGGTAGCACATTCCCTCGAGCAGCGTCGGGCCGCCGCCCGAGCGCGCGCGATCCAGCGCCTCTTTGACGTTCGCGTACGTTTCGATCGGATCGAACCCGTTGAAGCGCTTGCCCGGCATACCGTAGCCCGCCGCGCGCTTCCAGATTTCCGGCTGTGCCATCTGCTTTTCGAGCGGGGTCGAAATCGCCCACTCGTTGTTCTCGACCAGCATCACCAGCGGCAGTTTGTGAACCGAGGCGAAGTTCATCGATTCGTGCCACTCGCCTTCGCTGGTCGTACCGTCGCCGCAAGTCACCAAGACGGCGCGGTCCTTCTCGCCGCGATAGGTGATCGCGTAGGCCGCACCGACCGCGTGCGGAATGTGCGCCGCCAGAATCGACGAGAACGACATGATGCCGAGCGACTTCGAGTTGTAATGATTGGGGAACTGGCGTCCCCCGTTGTGATCGGCCGCGCGCGCGAAGATCGAAAGCATGATCTCGTACGGTGTCAGGCCCACGCCGAGCGCGAGTCCGAGATCGCGATAATAGGGCGCGAGAATATCTTTGCCGCGCTGGAAGGCCATGGCGGCTCCGGCCTGCAGCGCTTCGTGCCCTTCACTACCAAGCGCGAACGGCACTTTGCCCTGCCGATTGAGCTGGAAGCCGCGATTATCCAATTGTCGCTGCAGGAGCATATTGCGAAGCATTTGCCGCAGCTGGTCGTCGCTGAGTCCGCGACGATCCAGGCTCTTGGCCTTCGTGTCGGTTTTTGCCATCGGTTAAGTTCCTAGGGAGAGGTCTGGCGCAGAGGCCCGGGAGTTGATAGTGCGAGCGGCCCAAGGGAAATCCTCTCCCGCAGGAGGCCTGACCGAGCGAGCGTATGGGTTGCCGCATGCCGAATCTTCGCGGTGTGCGCTTTCTCCTTGCGACCGCCGTCTGCGCTCTTGCGGTCCTGGCCGCGACCGCGCGTGCGCGTGCCGATGCGGTGGAGTATTGTCCGGTCGGGTTGTCGGCTCCAGTGCAAGTCGTCAGCCCCGATCGGCTAGGCTTCCAGTTCGAGTCAGATGGACCCAGGACCGTCTCCGGCTCGATGCTGGTGCTTGGCATCGGGGGTTGGTATCAAGCAGATTTCACATCGGTTCCGCTTGCCGAGACCGACGTGCAGGGTGATGACGGCGGCATTCTCTACACGCGCCATCCATATCGTTCGCACACGCTGTACATTGCGGTGCCGAATGCTGGTGGAGTGCTTGCCGCGTTCATCGTGCAGGCGCAGGCAACGGGCGACCCAAGTTACGGCTGGGATCAGCGTGGGATGGTCGCATGCGACCCGCCATGGGATCCGAAGCCCCGTCTGGCGAGCAATTTGCGCGGAGAGGCGATTGTCGCGCTTTCGCCGCCGCAGCTCTCGTCGCCGGTATTGACCGCGCAACGCATCGATCCGCCGAGCGGAATGTCGCTGAACTGCGCGCACCCATTCGAGCCGGTGAAGAAGACGTCACAAGCAAATGCGGAATTCGATGCCGCCGACCTGGGTGTCCGCGGGCGATTTGTGGTCTACGTTCGCGTCGCGGTCAACGACCACGGCGGCGTGGATGGGGCTTGGCCGATCGTCAGCTCGGGCTATCCGGAGTACGACCGCGCCCTCGTTCTCCAGGAGCGACGGTCGACGTTCGAACCAGCACGGTCGTTTTGCGCGCCGGTTCGCGGCTATTACACGACGCGGATCTCGATGAACGACAATCGACGGTGACGTTCGATTTGCCCCTTTTATCGCCGGATAGCAGAGGTGCGCCTCCGCTCGATTCGGTACATTGATCGTTATGATCACCCCCTCGAAGATCGAGGTGCCGGCTGAGGAGCTGGTTCGCTACCGCCGTCACTTTCATGCCAATCCGGAACTCTCGTTCGAAGAGCACGAGACCGCCGCATACGTGGAACGCGAGCTGCGCGCGTGCGATTTCGACGACATTCGCACGGGTGTAGGCAAGACGGGGATTCTCGCGACGCTAAAAGGTGGGCGTCCGGGACCCGTGACGCTGTTGCGCGCCGATATGGACGGCTTGCCGATGGACGAAGTTGCCGACGTGCCGTATCGTTCGACGCGCAAAGGTGCCATGCACGCGTGCGGTCACGATGGGCACATCGCGATCTTGCTCAGTGCGGCGCGCGCGCTCTCGCGCCACCGCGAGCTCGTCGCCGGAACGATCGTGTTTTGCTTTCAGCCCGCCGAAGAGGGGCCTGCGGGCAATAAA
>DATKPZ010000011.1:0-10216 GCA_035523815.1 Alphaproteobacteria bacterium | reverse complement strand
AGCGGCACAACCGGCGGCTGGTCGACGTATCCCCACTGCGGATGAAGGCCGCAGATGATGAAATAGAGTTCGTCGCGGAAGAAGCCGTAGTGCGCGTTGCCGAGAGCGTGCACGAGGAAAACGACCGCGGCGGCAATCCACGCCACGCGTTTGGTCATGTTGCGTACTCCTTTTACTTCAAAAGATCGGGCCGCTGTGTTGCGTAGCGCCGGCTCCAGCCGATTTCGGTGCCGTCGCGCATGAGGATCTTGTAGTCGCCGTGGAACCACGGATGAATCTCCGCGATCTCGTCGATATTCACGATGTGCGAGCGATGGACGCGTGCGAATTGCGCCGGGTCTAGACGCGCCTCGAGCGATTCGAGCGTCGCGCGCAAGGCATGATTGCCGCGCGCCGTGTGTACGGCGACGTTGTTGCCGCTCGCTTCCAGGCGCGCGATCTCGCGCGTCGCGACGAAGAACGAGCGTCCGTCGTTGGGGATCAAGAGTCTGCGCACGAACTTCTCTTCGTTCCGCAGTTGCGAGAGCGTGTCGGCGAGTTTCGAGGTGTCGGGCTTGGCGATGAGCGAGGTGCGCGCGCGGTCGAGTGCGACCTCGAAGCGCTCGCGATCGTAGGGCTTGAGGAGATAGTCGAGCGCGCTCACCTCGAACGCCTTGACGGCGTACTGGTCGAAAGCCGTGACGAAGACGATGGACGGGGGCGCCTCGCTTCGGATCAGCGTTTCGGCCACGCCCAGACCGTCGAGGTCGGGCATGTGGATATCCAGGAAGACGACCTGGGGCTTGGTCATCGCGATCAAGTCGAGCGCGTCGATGCCGTTCGAAGCCTCGGCCACGACGGTAACGTCGTCGTGCTCGCCGAGAAAGCGCGCGAGCTTGCGACGCGCCGGCGTTTCGTCGTCGGCGATCATGACGGTTAGCGGCATTCCTTGCTCTCCTCTCCTTCGAACGGAAGACGGACGGTCGCGACGGTTCCGCCGCCGTCCCGCGTGCCGATGTCGAAATGGGCGCGCTCGCCGTACAGATATGACAAGCGCGCAGCGATGTTCGAGAGACCGATCCCGCGCGGCGCGGACCCGTCGAATCCGAGGCCGTTGTCGCTGACCTGGATCACCGTCGAGCCGTTCGCGCGTGTCACGTCGATGTCGAGCTGGATCGAGGTGCGCACCGATCCCATGCCGTGACGGATGCTGTTCTCGAGCAGCGGCTGCAGTAACATGAAGGGGACGATCGCGCCGCGGGCGTCGTCGGCGACGCGCACGTCGAGCCCGAGGTTCCGGTCCAGACGCGTCTTCATGATATCGACGTACATGCGTTCCATGCGCAGCTCTTCGGTAAGCGGGATCTCTTCGACGCCGCCCGACGCGAGCACGAGCCGCATGTAATCGCTCACCTGCGCGAGCATGCGATCGGCCTTGCCGACGTCCTCATACATCACCGACGAGATCGCGTTGAGCGTGTTGAAGAGAAAGTGCGGCTGAAGTTGTAAGCGCAGATTTTCGAGCTGCGCCTGCGCGAGCTTAGCCTCAAGCTCCCGCGACGCGATGAAGTGCCCGATCAAGTAGAGCGACGAGACGATGAATCCGTAGTAGACGACGTCGCCCGGCGCTTCGGAAAGATACGTGGACCGCGCCATCGCGCCAAGGGTGTAGTGCAATCCGACGAGCGGCTGGAGCGGGTATCGCAGCATCAGCTCGACGGTGCTGTGCAAGAGCGTGTACCCGGCGATACCGGCCAGATTCGCGGCGATCGCCTTGGTCAGCCCACCGCGGGCGAACGGAGCGGCCTGCGTCAGCCGGCCGAGCGGGGGAACCAACAGCATCGCCGCCCACGCTCCGGTCATCTCGAAGTAGAAGTGCATTGCCAGCGACGACCCCGGGTCGTCGAGATATGCGTGGAGCGAGAAGAAGATTCCGATCGCCGTGAAGACCAGGAAGAGCCATAGCCACGCGATGGGTCGTTTGAAGGTCATGCTCTCCTCATACCGCGCGCTAGGTCAAGCGGTCAACCGGCAGGTGACGAGCGGGACGATTTCGCGGGCGAGCGGCCGCAAATGTCGAAATCGCCGGTCCCCGGACGTCATAATGCCGAGGAGGAAATCACCCATGCGATACATTTTTCACTTGTTTAGTGATCCGGCCGGCTTCGAACGGATGACCCCCGAGCAGCAACAAGCCGGGCTCGAAGCGTACATGGCGTATACGCAGGCGCTCAAAGACGCCGGCGTCTACGTAGCAAGCGATCGGCTCAAGCCCGCGAGCGAGTCGACGCAAGTGCGCGTCGATCCGAGCGGCAAAACGACGGTCCTCGACGGCCCGTACGTCGAGTCGAAGGAACAGCTAGCCGGCTACTATATGGTCGACGTCCCCAATCTCGATGAGGCGCTCAAGTGGGCGGCTCGTTGTCCGGGCGCAAGCCACGGCACCGTTGAGGTGCGCACGATTTGGGAACAGCCCGTTCGAGCATAGAACGCGCCGCGCGCGAGAGTTACGGGAAACTGCTCGCATATCTTGCTTCTCGCTGCGGTCTCGACGCCGCGGAGGACGCGCTTGCTGACGCGTTCGCCGCGGCGCTCGAGCGTTGGCCGATCGAAGGCGTGCCGCAAAAGCCCGAAGCCTGGCTGTCGGTGGTCGCGCGCAATCGCGCGCTGGACGGCATTCGCCGGCGACGTAACCAGACGATCGCGCTCGAGCGCGTTGCCCATGTGACGCGCATCGCGCAAACAGCGTACGAATCCAGTCCTGAACCGGACGACGAGCGCATCGGCATGCTTTTTGGGTGTGCGCATCCGGCGATAGGCGAGCAACTTCGCGCGCCGCTGATGCTTCAGGTCGTGCTGGGGTTCGATGCCGCCCGAATTGCATCGGCATTTCTCGTGGCTCCCTCCGCGATGAGCCAGCGATTGGTGCGAGCAAAACGCAAAATCGTGAGCGCAGGCATTCCACTCGTCGTGCCCCCTGCCGAGGAATTCCCCGAACGGCTCGAGGTTGTGCTGGCTGCGATCTACGTGACGTTTGGGCAAGGCTGGGACGATCCGAGCGAAACCGATCCGGATACCCGCGGGCTCGCGCGGGAGGCGATCTGGCTGGGCCGCCTGGTTTGTGACGCCTGTCCGCGTGAGCCGGAAGCGAGCGGGTTGCTCGCGCTGATGCTCCACGCGCACGCGCGCCGGAACGCTCGGCGCGGTGCCGATGGCGCGTTCGTGCCCCTCGATGCGCAAAACCCGCAGCAGTGGGATCGCGTTCTGATCGATGAAGCGGAATCGCTGCTGATGCGGGCCGCTCGGGCGAATCGCCCCGGGCGATTTCAGCTCGAGGCGGCGATCCAGTCGGCGCACGCGGTTCGCCGGCTCGGCCGCGAACCGGATTGGAATGCGATCGTCTTGCTCTATGACGGGCTGCTGGGGAGCACGGGTTCGCCGGTCGTCGCACTCAACCGCGCTGTCGCGCTCGCCCGCAGGGACGGGGCGTCGCATGGTCTGCGGGCACTCGACGTTTTCGCGACCGATTCGCGCATGGTAAACTATCAACCGTACTGGGCTGCGCGCGCGGACATGCTGGCACGCTGCGATGAGGTGGAGCAAGCACGCGCCGCCTACGAACGCGCGCTCGGTCTAACGATCGACCCCGCGGTACGCGAGTACCTCACTTCTCGCCGGGAGGAACTGAGCAATGCAAACGACGTGGCCAGAAAATGAATATGCGTTTCCCAAGCAGCACAAGGAACCGCTGACCGATGCGAGTCACGTGCGCAATGCGATCGCGCGATTCGACCAGGTCGAAGGCGTCTCGGATGACGATCGAGATCTGGCCTGGGCAAACATCCTCAAGGCTGCGCAGCATTACGGTGTCCAGGTGAGCGAATCGTCGTGGCATGACCTGGGTAAGAGAAACCAATGAGAGCAACTTGGAAACCACACGAGAAGCACGGCGAACTGACGAAGCGCAGCGACTTACCCGATAGCGTCTTTGCGTTTCCCAAAGAACGCAAAGAGCCGCTGACGGACGCAAAGCACGTGCGCAATGCCGTCGCGCGGTTCGATCAGCTGACCGAAGTCTCAAAGAGCGACCGGGAACTCGCCTTCGCGAACATCAAAAAGGCAGCCAAGCATTACGGCGTCGAGATGAGTGAGTCGAAAGTCAGCGATCTCGGAACGAAGCCGAAGACCGGGCGGACCGCCGCCGATCGCAAGAAATCAGCGAAGAAAGCGGCGGCGACCCGCAAGAAAAAAGCGAAGAAACGCTAGTCAGTTAGGTCGGATCGAACGCTCCGGTCAGAATCATCTGCTCGGAGAGTTCGCGCGCTCGTTGATACTCGGGCCCGAGTTTAGCCGTCTCTTCATCGAAGATTTGCGAGAGCGAGGGCGGCGTGTACGGACCCGGAAAGCGCAGCCGTTGCGCGATCATCACGCGGTAGATCCGGTCGGTCGCCAGATCTTCCATGTAGCCGTCGAGCAGACTTGCGCCTAGACCGTTCAGAACGCCGTGACGGTAGCGAATCACGGTACGCACGGCGGTTCGTGTGCCCTCGAGCGTGAGCGTCCCGACGCCCTTCGGCGCGGGGCGCAGGTCGGGGTGCGTGGTCTCCAGTTTTGGGCGCCGATCGAGCTGATTCGGAAACGGAAATTGCGCCACGGCGATCTCATTTTGATCGGGATGGCCGGTCCACGCACCGTCCATGAGGCAGCTCGCCTCATTTTTCTTGTCGCGTTCGAGGACCTCGAGCGCACGCGCGTTGAGCTCGGGATTGGAGCGATCGGGAAAGAGCGCCGTCATGCCGCCGATGGCGAACGCCCCGTGCTTATGCGTGATCTCAGGCATCAGCGTGCGCAGATTTTGGAAAAACGGCACGTCGAACGGAATAGTATTGCGATCGGGCAAGAGCCAATTCGGGTCGTTTAAGTTAAAGTGCGCAAGGCTCGCCATGTAGTCCCAGCGCCCGAGATTGAGGCCCAGGATATAGTCGCGCAAATTGAAGAGAAACTCTTCCATTTCATACGCAATGGGAAACGCCTCGATGAGCGCCATCGCCTTGATCGAACCGGGCTTCCACCCCTTCGCCGCGATGATCGCGTCGAAGAGGTCTTTCCACCACAAGGCCTCTTCGGCCGATTCCGACTTCGGAATGTAGATGCACAGCGGGTGCTTGAGGCGATCGTAGTCGAGGCGATACGCGAGCAGCGCCGTGTCGAAGAGCGAGGCGCTCGTCAGCTCATCGCCGCGCAGCAGCCCGGCCTGGGACATGTGCAGACCGCGGACGCGGTTCCAGACGACCGTCGTGCTCGGGTTGATCCCGACGGTCTTGCCGCGCTTTTTATCGTCGTAAGACAGCTCGCCGTAGAGCGCGGCCACGAGATTCTCTTGGCCGAGCATCAGGTGCTCCCAGGTGTTAGCGATCGAATCTTCGAGATCGAGCATAACGCCGGGTGCGCCCGAGTTGAGCAATTTGACGACGAGCTCCGCGTCGTCCGCGGGCCCGGTCATTTGATTGCGTTGGTCTTGGCACCACGCGGGCAATTCGATGCGCCAGTCCGTGGCGGTGGCTTGCGATGCCGGCAAATAGTTCGGGAGGTCGCCGTTATGCGCACGCGCGAGCCGTTCGGCTCGCGCGTGGGCAAGGCGCTGCTGCTCCGGGGTGAACCGTTCGTGCAGCGGTAGGTAGAACTCCGCGAACCCGGCCGGCAGGTCTCGCTCGACAGCGAATCCTGCTGGGGCGACGTTCATATCAGACGCTCAAAACCTCTTTAGCATGACCGTTGCTGTAGAACTGCTCGGCTTCGGTCGAACCGTGCAATGCGGTCGTCGAGGATTGCCCCTCGCTGATCGTCTGCGCCACTTCGTCAAAGTAGCCCGTCCCCACCTCGCGCTGGTGGCGCGTGGCGCTGTAACCAAGCGGCTCGGCCGCAAATTCGAGCTGCTGGAACTCGGCGTAGGCCGACATCCCGCGGTCCTTGAAATCGCGGGCCAGCTCGAAGAAGCTGTAGTTGAGCGCGTGGAAGCCCGCCAGGGTGATGAACTGGAACTTGTAGCCCAGCGCGTTGAGCTCGTCGCGGAAAGCGGCGATCGACGCGTCGTCGAGCTTCTTCTTCCAGTTGAACGACGGCGAACAATTATACGAAAGCAACTTGCCCGGGAACTTCGCGTGGATCGCGTTCGCGAAGGCGCGCGCCTCGTCGATGTTCGGCTCGGACGTCTCCATCCAAAGCAGGTCGCAGTACGGCGCATAAGCCAAGCCGCGCGCGATGCACGCCTCGATGCCTTCACGCGTGCGGAAAAAGCCCTCGGCCGTGCGCTCCCCGGTGATGAATCGCCGGTCGATCGGATCGACGTCGCTCGTAATGAGGGTGGCGGCGTTGGCATCGGTGCGCGCGATCAGAATCGTCGGCACGTTGAGGACGTCGGCCGCAAGACGCGCCGCGATGAGGTGACGTACCGCCTGCTGCGTCGGGATTAACACCTTGCCGCCGAGATGGCCGCACTTTTTCTCCGAGCTGAGTTGATCTTCCAAGTGCACGCCCGCGGCGCCGGCTTCGATCAGCGCTTTGGTAAGTTCGAACACGTTGAGCGGACCGCCGAATCCGGCCTCGGCGTCGGCGACGATCGGCAAGAAGTTTTCCGGTGTGCCGCGTCCCTCGACCGTTTCCACTTGATCGTAGCGCTGAAGCGCGCTATTGATCCGCTTGACGAGTTGGGGCACGCTGTTGACCGGATACAAGCTCTGATCGGGATAGACGTTGCCCGAGCTGTTCGCGTCGGCGGCGACTTGCCAGCCGCTGCAGTAGATCGCTTTCAGCCCGGCCTTGGCCGCTTGGACCGCCTGGCCTCCGGTCAAGGTGCCGAGCGCGGCGGTGGCCTGCGGCTCCTGGAGAAGCGACCAGAGCTTTTCCGCACCCAGGCGCGCGAGCGTCTGTTCGATGACGACGCTCCCTTGCAGTTTGCGAACTTCATCCTGGGAATACGGGCGTTCGATGCCGGCCCAGCGCTCGTTGGTGCTCACCAGAAATCTCCTTTGCGATTGGATCGTGCTTTTCGATCATTGGATCGATACAATTGGATGGCTTGCGTTTGATGCTTGGACTGATATACCCTTATACAAAGTTTGCCAAGCATATGTCAATATAGCCTATTGATAAATCTATAGGCCGGGTTGCGTTTGGTCGCGCTTCGGCAGCTCTAGCATGCAATTGCGGTCGCTCGGCCGTAACATCCGCGGCATGAGTTTAAGCCTTCGTTCGGCTGCGTACGTCGCGGCGTTCATTCTCGCTTCCACGACGCTCGTGCACGCCGCGCCTTCGATGCGCGACGTCCTGCGCATCACCGGAAACCTTACGGATTACAGCAACGTCGCGATCTCGCCGGACGGGACGCGTGTCGCGTGGCAACAAACCACGCACCACGCCAACACGGTATGGGTCGAAAGTCTCAGGTCGCGGCACGCGACGCGCGTGTCTGCTTCCCGAACGGCGTCGGTCGAAGCGATGGATCCGGTCTGGTCGCCGGATGGATCGCGGCTCGCCTTTCTCTCGGATGCTCGCACGAAAGGGCGCCCGTCACTCTATGTGGCCGATGCCAACGGCGGGAGCGTGCGGTTGGTCGCGGCGCTGGGTGGTCTTCCGCAGCGCTTGAGCTGGTCACCCGACGGCAAACGTCTGGCGTTTCTCTATATCGCGCATCCGCATCGGTTAGCCGGAGCGCTCGCCGCGGGAGCTCGCGATGTCGGCGTGATCGGCACGGTCACCGACGAACAGCAGATTGCCACCGTCAACACGGCAAAGGGTGATGCGTTGACGCTCGTAACGCCCGGCGCCGACTACGTCTACGAATACGCGTGGTCACCGGATTCGTCGCGCTTCGCCTGCACCTATGCCCGCGGCAACGGCGACAACAACTGGTGGATCGCGAAGCTCGCGACGGTCCCCTCGAGCGGCGGTGCGATGCACGATCTTTTTGCGCCGAAGTTTCAGATCAACGACCCGCAGTGGTCGCCCGACGGCTCGCACGTTGCAATCGTCGGCGGAATCATGAGCGACTTCGGGCCGGTCGGCGGCGACGTCTACGTGGTCGATGCGAGAACCGGAGCTTCGCGCGATGCAACGCCCGGTGCAAAATTCAATGTCGCCGATCTGCACTGGACGCAGGCCAATCGCATCGTGCTGGTGGCGCACGTGCTCGGCGCGTTGCACCTGCTGACCCTCGATCCGGCCACCGGCGCGACGCGAACGATCCTTGCAGGCGATGAAACACTGCGCAGTCTGTCGATCGCCACGCGCGCGCAGGACATCGCGCTGACGCGCACGTCCTTTTCCGTCCCCTCCGAAATCTGGGCCGGGACGCCTTCGGCTTTGCGTCAAGTCACGAACGCCAACGCATCGGTGCCGAATCTCTCGGGCAAAGCGGTGTCGCTCTCTTGGAAGAGCGATCCGTACACGGTGCAAGGCTGGCTCGTCTATCCGTTGCACGTCGATCCGTCGAAAAAGTATCCGATGGTAGCGCTCATTCACGGCGGCCCCTCGTCGGCGTTCACGCCGGCGTACGATTCGCGCTTCGTGGCGGCGCTCACGGCGCGCGGCTATTTCGTGTACGAGCCGAATCCGCGCGGCAGCTACGGTCAGGGCGCGGCCTTCGAACAAGCCAACATCAAGGACTTCGGCTACGGCGACTGGCGCGACGACCTCGCGGGCCTGGATGCGGCGATTGCGGGCGCCCCGATCGATCCGAACCGCTTGGGGCTGTTCGGCTGGAGCTACGGCGGCTACATGGCGATGTGGGCCGAAACGCAGACGAGGCGCTTCAAAGCGATCGTTGCCGGGGCGGGCATCGTCAACTGGCAGTCCTATTACGGCCAGAACAAAATCGATCAATGGATGATCCCGTTCTTCGGCGCCTCGGTTTACGACGATCCCGCGGTCTACGCGAAGAGTTCACCCATCACGTTCATCAAGAACTCGCACACGCCGGTGTTGATTCTGCAGGGTGAACGCGATGAGGAAGTGCCCGCTGCGCAGGCGTTCGAGTTCTATCACGCGATGCAGACGCTCGGCGTTCCCTCGCAACTCGTCGTCTACGCCGACGAAGGCCACGGTCCGCGTAAGCCCAAGAACCAGATCGACATTCTCGAACGCACGGTCGGCTGGTTCGACAAGTACCTGCGCTAGCTACTTGTCCTCCCGAGCGTATTTTGTCATCCCGAGCGTAGCGAAGCGAAGTCGAGGGACCGGCGCGAGCAGCACGTTAGCGCCGGTCCCTCGACTACGTTCGCTGCGCTCACTACGCTCGGGATGACAAAGATTCGCTTACACCAGCGTAGGTAGCGGTAATGACGGTCGCGTGGAGAGATCCGGGCGCAGTTCGATCGTGTACTCGAGCGCGCGGTCCATCATGCGCAGGGCGAAATCCATCTGCGGATCGCGGCCGTCGCGGTAGTCTTGCGGTGCGTAATCCACATCGTAGTCGGGGTCGGTGCCGTAGTTTTCCACTTTCCAGCCGACGTCGGAGAACCAGAACGAATACTCCGGCTGCGTCGTCAGCGTGCCGTCGACCAAGTGATGATACGGATTGATTCCGATCACGCCGCCCCAGGTGCGTTTGCCGACGAGCGGGCCGAGCTTGTAGAGCTTGAAGCAGTGGCTGAAGATGTCGCCGTCGGATCCGGCAAACTGGTTCGTCATTGCGACGATCGGCCCGGCTACCGATTCCGGCGGATACGGAACCGGCGGCCCGTAGCGCGGCACGTCGAATCCGACGCGCTTGCGCGCGAGCTTTTCGAGCAGCAGCGGTGACACGTGACCGCCGCGATTGTACCGGACGTCGACGATCAGGCCGCTGCGATTGAACTCGGTGAGAAAGCCGCGGTGGAATTCCGAAAAGCCCCACGGCCCCATGTCGGGAATGTGCAAATATCCGACGGCGCCGCCCGTCCGGTCGTGAACGTATTGCCGGTTCGCGCTGACCCAGGCGCGATAACGCAAGAGCGTCTCGCCCGAGAGCGCTTTGACCAGGACGCGGCGCTTCTCGCCCTTCTTCGCTGCGGACGCGACCGTCAGGATCAGCTCCCGGTCTGCGGAGTTGATCAGCATCTCGTCCAGACTCGTCGTTTTCGCGACGGGTCGCCCGCCGACCGCGACGATTGCGTCGCCGACGTCGATTTCCAGGCCCGGCGCCGCGAGCGGTGAATCGAACGCGCGCTCCCAGGAGTCGCCGCGATAGATCGTGTCGATG
>DATKPZ010000010.1:0-11791 GCA_035523815.1 Alphaproteobacteria bacterium | reverse complement strand
GGCGCTGCGCTCGCCCTGCTCGGGCGTTCCGCATGACATTGCGGCGGCGTATGCGACCGCCGCGACCCGCGTACCTCCGCTGCTGGATGCAATTTCGCGCGGACTTCTGGCGGTATCGGGCACGGAACGCGACGCGTTGCTTAAGTTCGCCGAGCGCGCCAACACCATCGAGCCGGAGACCGACCTCTACGAGTTGTTCGCAATCCAGGTCGAGGCCGGCCAAACGATCGAAGACGACGGCTCTGATTTCGCGCTGACGGAAGCCGTCACGCCCGACCGCACCTCGGGCGTGCGCGCTCGGCAAACGCACTTCTCGGCCTCGTCGCTCAACGCGTACGCCGAGTGCGCGCGCAAATGGTACTATCGCTACGTTTGCGCCGCAATCGAGGATGCGCCGTCGTCAGCCTCCACCTATGGAACGGCCTTCCACGCGGCGCTCGAAGACTTCCACGGAGAATTTCCCCACCCGCAAGCGCGCGACGAAGCAGAGATGCGAATGAAGATCGCCGGTTACGTGAACTGGGCCTTCGAACGCTACCACGATCAATTCGACGCAGCCGTCGAGTTCGAGCTTCAGAAACGGCGCGCCCTGCGCACCGCGGAGCGCTACGTGGACTGGCTGCTGGCCGAGGCGGCTCGCGCGCCGTTCACGGTAATCGGGCGCGAAATACCGGTCAATCTCGATCTCGACGGCTTCGATTTTGTCGGCTTCATCGATCGCCTGGACCGCGACGAACGCACCGGCGCAGTGAGCATCTTCGATTACAAGACTGGCTCGATCGCAACCAGCGCCGCCGAATATCGCGACGAAGTCAGAAAGTTCGCCGACTTCCAGCTTCCCTTCTACTATTGGGCACGCACGGCCGTAGGCGACCGCGTCTATCGGCTCGCCTTGATTCCGCTCAAGGACGCGCTGGTCGACGTGGTTCCGATTTCACTCGAGGTCGTGGCAGCCGCCGGTCCAAATGGAAAACGCAGCGACGCGCCCACCGGAACGATCGCGATCGCCGACCTCGAGCGCGCGCGCGCGCGCATGATCGACATCTGCCGCGACCTGAGCTCGGGATCGCTCGAGCACTTCCCCGTCACGGCGGACCCGTCGGCGTGCACCTATTGCGCCTACCGCGATGCCTGCGCCGATCGTCCACACGACGAGCGCGAGCGCTTCGGGCGATGATGACCATTGAGTTGAATGCCGCGCAGCGCGAAGCAGTCGAAGCCTCCTTCGAGGCGTCGCTCGAGATCGCGGGCGCGAGCCGCACCGGCAAAACCACGGCGCTGAAAGCACGGGCCGAGCGCTACGAAGCGGAATGCGGCGGGGCTTACCTCTTTGCGAGCCATCCGTGTGAACTGATCGCGCTCACGTGCGCCGTACTCGATGCCGCGAACACGCCCAGACGCATCGTCGACGACATGGAAGCGCGGCGCACGTTCGCGCGCTGCGCGCAGCCGCTCGTCGATCTCGCGTGGCCCGAACTCAAAAAAGGAACGCTCGATCCCGAGGTCGCCGCGCTCCGCTCGCCGCCACGCTTCCTCGAGGCGGCCTACCGCATGATTCGCAAGCTTCGCGATGGGAACATCGATCCGCGGGCCTTCCTCGACCGATCGCTCGCGGGAGCGACCGAATTCTATGCCAAGCCTCCCAACTTCGCGCACTCGTCACTCATCGCCGCGACGAAAGATGCCTACCGCGACTCGCTCGACGTCTCTCCGGCGGAGCTGGAACGTCAATACCGCCGCGAGATCGATCTGGTCAAAATCCTGCACCACCTCTACGTCGACTACGTCGCCGCGACGCGTGAAAGCGCTGCGCTTTGCGAGAGCGACGCGATCGCGCTCGCGCTCGACCGGCTAGCGGAACGGCCCGAGCTTGCCGTCCGCGTCCGCGAGCGATACGCCCATGTCTTCGTCGATGAAATGCAGGAGGCAACAGCGTCGCAGCGAGCGCTGCTCGATGCGACGTACGGGACTCCCTTGCGGTGCGTCACGTTCGCCGGCGATGCAAAGGCCGCAACCAGCCGCTTTAGCGGAGCGCGTCCCGATATCGCGCTCGCCGGTGCAGAGCGGACGGTCACGCTCGCGGATGCGCCGGAGCGGCCGGCGCTGCGCGTCCATCGCGCGAAGACGCAGGCTGAAGAGGCTGCATTTGTCGCCGAGCGTGTTTCCGAGGAGATCGAGCGCGGCGTGCCCCCGGGCGATATCGCTCTCCTGTTCCGCAGCAGCAGCGACGTGCAGATCTATCTCGACGCGCTGCTCGATCGCGACATCGCTGCAGCGGCAGCGGGCGACGTCAACGTCTTTGCCGACCGGCGCGCGCTCGACGCGATCGCGCTGCTTTGGAACGTGTGGGATCCCTTCAAGCACGAGTGGCTACTGCGAACGCTGAGCGGTAAGGCCATGGCGCTCGCGGATTCCTCGATCGCGGTCCTGTGCGCCGATCCGCCGAGTCCGCAAACCGCGCTCTTTGCGCTCGATCCCGAACAGGCCCCGACGGCGCGAACCAGCCGCTGGGACCCCAAGCGTGACGTCCGCCTCGGATGGAACGTGCTGCGCGGCGATACCGACGTATCGTTGAACGACGAGGCTCGCTTGCGCGTCCAGCGCTTTCGCGAGCTGCGCAGCGCGTGGGTGACGGCCATGACCGCACTGCCCTTCGCTGCGTTCGTGCGCAAGGTGTGGTCGGAAGGCCTTGCGCCCGAGGGGCCCCCAGGCTCGGCTCGAGCGCGCTCGCAGCAGCACATCTTGCGCCACGTCTTGCGCCGGTTGCTCGTGTTGCACGGCGAATATCCCGGCGCCTCACTCGGCGATCTCCTGGGCGACGTCGCCGAGCGCGCACAGAGTGACTGCGAGTCTTGCGACGCGGTCACCGAACCCGGCTTCGTCCAATTGCTCAACGTCGAAGAAGCGCGCGGCCGCACGTTCGCGTTTGTCGCGATTCCCGACGCGCGCGCGGGCTCGTTTCCGCGATGGTACGTTCCCGATGCGTTTCTCTGGAGCCCGACGCTGGGCATGATTCCGCGCGAAAACGCGGGAGCAGCGCGGGCCTCCCGCACGGCGAAATTCAGCTATTATCTTTATCGCACGAAGGCGCGCGAGGCGTATAATGCGCAAGAGCGCTGCGCGTTCGAGTACGCGATTTCGCGGGGCCGCGCTGGGGTGTTGGTCACGGCCTGGGGTCCGCCGACGCGCGGCATCACGGCGCCCGAATTCCTGGAAGAGCTGCGCAACGCGCGATGAACCTGCGGACGATCGGCGTCGAAACCTACGCGGCCGAAGTACTTCCGCATACGGCGGAGTTGTGGGCCGGCGAACGTACCCCCGAGCGCTACGTCGCGCAGACCGCGGAGATCGCGCGCTGCGGCTACGGCCGGCGCCACTACCGCACGGTGGGCCTTTACGATGGGAAGCGGCTCCTTGCGTCGTTCAAGCGCTACGAGCGCACGGTGCGTGTCGGGTCTGAACGTTTGCGCGGGGTTGGAATCGGCGCAGTCTTTACCCCTGCGGCGCAGCGGGGCCGCGGCTACGCGAGCGCGATGCTCGCCATGGAGCTCGATCGCTCGCTTTCGGAGGGCGTAGACTTTGCGTTCTTGTTTTCCGACATACGTCCCGAATTCTATGCCGAACTCGGTTTCGTCGCGATGCCCTCGCGCTCGCTCAGCTTGCGAGCCGATGCCTTGCCGCGGTCGCGCGTCGAAGTTTCGGGTCTGCACGATCGCGACTGGGTCGGGGTGCAGCGCTGCTTCGAACTGGGAGAGCGTCATCGCACCTGGGCTTTCGTGCGAACGCCGCTCGTGTGGGAGTGGCTTCGGCTGCGCATGCGTCACGGCTCGGAACATCCCGACAGCATCGAGACGAACCTCGTGGTGCGGCGCGGGCGCGCGATCGCAGCCTACGTACTCGGCGCTCGCGCACCCCAACACGACGCGTTTATCCTGGATGAGTTCGGCTTCGTCGATGCCCAGAGCGCTGCGTTGATTCCCGCGCTGCTGCGCGGCGCCGCCGGCGACCTGCGGCGCGTGACCGGCTGGCTCCCGCCCGAAACGATGCGCGACGCTTTGCCGAGCGCAGCAGTGCGCAAGCGCGCGAAGGCGATTTTTATGGCGGCACCGCTTACGCCCGCTGCGAAGCGATGGGTGAAGGTCGCCGCCGGCGCGAAGCTGGACGGCGTGTGGAGTTCCGATCACATCTAAGCACATGATCGAGGTGGAAATGCTAACGCGCGGAGATCACATTCCCGGCGTGTCGCTCGTGAATGCCGACGGAGCGCAGGTCTTGCTCGGATCGTTGATCGATCGGCCGACGGTGCTGTTCTTCTACCCCAAGGACAACACGCCGGGCTGCACCGTCGAAGTCTGCACGTTTCGCGATGATTACCAAGCCTTTGTCGAGGCCGGAGCCGACGTCATCGGCGTGAGTTCGGATGACGCGCACAGCCACGCGCGCTTTCGCGAGCGGCACCATTTGCCGTTTCGGCTGATGAGCGACCCGGGGGGAGAGGCGCGAAGGGCCTTCGGCGTGCCCAAGACCCTCGGCATTATCCCGGGACGAGCGACCTTCGTGATCGATCGCGACGGAACGATTCTCTACGCGTTCAACTCGCAATTCGCGCCCGAGAAGCACGTCGCGAACGCCCTCGCCGCTCTACCCGTTCCCACCTGAGGCATCGAAGAGGCTGATCTGCTTGGCGCCGCCCAGCGCCAACGACGCGACGCGCAGCCCCAGGAGCCGTACCGGCGTGCCGGCCAGGTGCGCGCGCCGCAAACAGTGCAAGGCGGCGCGGTAGATCAGCCGGGCTTCACGGGTCGGCTCGGAAAGGTGCGTCTGACGCCCAAACACCCGGAAATCGGCCCGCTTGATCTTGATACCGACCGTCGACGCGCTGCAGTCCTCACGTTCGAGCTTTTCGGCAACCTCGAGCGCAAGCTCACGCAGCACCTCGATCAGTTTACGCTCGTCGCGCACGTCGTACTCGAAGGTCGTCTCGGACGAAATCGACTTGGTTTCTCGTTCCGGCTCAATCTTACGCGTATCGATCCCTCGCGCGAGATCGCGCAGGCTCGGGCCCCACGACCCGAAGAGCGTTCGCGCCTGCGCGTCTTCGAGCGCCGCGATCTGACCGATCGTCGTAATTCCGAACGTCTGCAGTCGCGCTGCCGTCTTTGGACCCACGCCCCACAGCCGGGCCGCGGGCAGCGGCGCGAGGAACGCCGCTTCGTCGCCGGGTGCGATCGCGAGCAGGCCGTCGGGCTTGCAGCCGTCGGAAGCGATCTTCGCCACCAGCTTGCCGCTCGCCACGCCGGCGCTCACCGTGAGTCCGGTCTGCGCGCGAACGTCGGCGCGAATCTCCGCGGCGAAATCCCGTGCTTCGCCCAGCGTCATCACGTCGAGGTCGACGAACGCCTCGTCGAGCGAAAGCCCTTCGACCGCATGGCCGCGCGCACCGAAAATAGCAAATACCTCGCGCGAGATCGCCTTGTAGCGATGCATGTCGGGAGCAACGACGACGAGCTCAGGGCACAATTCGAGCGCGCGGTAGAGCGGAATGGCCGAGCGTACCCCAAACGGCCGCGCTTCGTACGAGGCGGTGAGCACGACCGCACGACGGTGACGTCCGGCTATGGCAACGGGCTTACCGCGCAAGCTCGGATCGTCACGAACCGCAACGCTGGCATAAAAGGCGTCGATATCAAAGTGAGCGACGAATGCCATTTTCAATGGCCCGAATCGTCTGCATGTTCTTGATGTCGTCGGCCTCTTCGCCCGGAGTCTCCAGGATCGCGGTCTTCTCGCGCACCTGCGGATAGGTCAGAAGCGCACGGAAGCCGTCGAACCCGATGAAGCCCTCACCGATGTGGTAATGACGGTCACGGCTCGCACCGAGCGGAACTTGCGTGTCGTTGAAGTGGAACATCGGAATGCGCGCGAGGCCGATTTGCTTGTCGGCCTCTTCCAAGAAGAGATCGACGCCCGCCTGCGTGTCGATAGCATAGCCGGCCGCCCAGGCATGGGCCGTATCCAAACACACGCCGAGCTGCGGATGATCGATCGCCTTGATGAAGCGTCCGAGTTCTTCGAGCGTGCCGCCGGTCAAATTCCCCGCGCCCGCCGAGTTCTCCATGACGAGTGTGACGCCGGGCGCGATGCCGCCGAGCGCATCCTCGAGCGCCGAGACGATCGCGGCGAAGCCCTGGGTGCGATCGCGCGTTCCGTACGAGCCGAGATGCGTATTGACGTAGTCGATCTTGCCCGCCGCGGCGACCGCGAGATCGCCGTGCAGCAGACCGAGCGACTTGCTCACGATCGCCGGATCCTCGCTGGCCAGGTTGATCAAGTACGCGGTATGGATCACGCAGCGCTCGATCCCCGCGTCGCCGCGCATTTGCGCGAAGGCGGCGAGCGCCGGAGGATCGAGCTTTGCAACGCGATAGCTGCGCGCGTTACTCGAGAAAATCTGGATCGCGTTGCAGCCGAGCGACTTAGCGTAGTCAACGGCTTTTGCATAGCCGCCGGAGACGCGGACGTGCACACCGAGATACATAGAGCTATATTTTTGCGAGGTAGAGAAAATGCGTGTACGAAAGCGGTAGGATCGGATCGCCCTCGCCGAACGTTTCGCGCAGACGAGCTTCCAGCCGCTCGAAATACTCCGGCGCGCTCGAGCCGAACTCGTCGTGGACGATCTTGCGCGAGCGCTCGTACTGGAGGAACTTTCCGAGCGTCACGATCGTGCTCCATGGAATGACGCGTACGGCCGTCTCGGAAAATCCCGCCGAATAAAAATCACGAAAGCCGCCCCGCCACGAACTGGTGAGCGGCGCGATGCCCATGTCGCGCGCGATCGAGTCACGCAGTTGTTTGACCGGATCGTCGCTCATCAGGCTCTTCCACCAGATCGCGACGATGCCGCGCGGCCGCAGCACGCGCTTGATCTCGGCGATGCCTTTGCGCGGATCGGCGTGATGAAAGGCTTGCGCGCTGATCGCTACGTCGAACGAACCGGCATCGAAGGGCAGGGCTTCGGCCGTGCCGCGAACCCACGTTGCCTCGGGATAGCGCTCCCGCGCCACCGCGAGCATCGGCTCGGACGGATCGACGCCCGTGACCTTGAAGCCGTTCTCGATCAGCGGCGCGCTTGCAAGGCCCGTGCCGCAGCCGATGTCCACGATCGCGTGCTTTGGCACGAGGCCATAGGCGACGAGCATGTTGTAGACGTCGTTCGAGTATCCCAGCCGCCCCGCATCGTATTCGGCAACCAGCGTATCGAACGAAGTCACGTCGGCTCCTGCGGCACCGGCTCCGTCGACGCTTCCGGCGCCGTTGCGGGAAGGATCAGGTTCAACTCGAGCGGTTGCCCCGGCTCGAGTTCGAGCTGCGGCAAATCGTCGAGCGAACGCAGGCCGAACGACTCGAGGAAAAGCGGCGTCGTCTTGTAGGTCATCGGACGGCCGACCACGTCTTTACGGCCGGCTTCGGCAATCAGTCCGCGATCCAGGAGGGTGCTCACCACGCTGTCGGAGTTGACGCCGCGGATCGCCTCGATCTCTCCCTTGGTCACCGGCTGCATGTGCGCGACGATGGCCAGCGTCTCGAGCGCCGGAGTCGAGAGCGTCGTCTTCGGCGGCAGCAGATATGCCTCGACGACGTTACGCACCGACGACGAGGTCGCGAAACGGTAGCCGCCGGCGATCTGGCGCAACACGATTCCGCCGTTGCTATAGCGCTCTTCAAGTGCTTGCAGCGCGAGCGCGACCGCACGTTCGTCTTCGCCGGTGAGTTTAGCGATGCGTTTGGGATCGAGCGCTTCACTTGCGACGAAGAGCAACGCCTCGATCGCCGCCTGCACGCTTTCGGCGGCGGCATGTAGCTCTTGCGCCTCGGCGCTCAGCGTTTGCTCCGGATCGGTCAACTCTTGCGTGTCCACGTTTGTAAGGAGGCCTACCCCTGTGCGACGGAATGTGAGATGGGAAAGAGCCGGATATCGTCGTCGATATCGGCTTGTTCGAACTCGATGCGGTGCCGGCGCACGAGCTCCAAAATCGCGAGGAACGTGACGATGATAACCTCGCGCGTCATGCCGAGCTCGCGGCAGAGCGCAAAGAACGACACGGTCCCCTGTTCTTTGGCTTTACGTGAAATGTAGTCCATCTGGGCGAGCAGCGACACGCGCTCGCGCACGACCTCGCGCTTTTCGGGTCGCGCTTGCTGCAGCATGATGATGAAGGCGCGTTTGAGCTTCTCCGGATCGACCCGGTAGTGTTGCACCAGTTCGCTCGTGGGATCGCCGGAGTCGCGATAGTAAAAGCCGCTGGCTTCGTCCTGCCGCGCGCGGAGCTGCACGCCCAGCTCGCGATACCGCGAGTACGCAATGAGCCGGCGGCGCAGACGCTCCTCAACCTGCTCGGGCGAGTCCTCGCTCTCGTCGATGAACTCTTGCGGAATCGGCGGCAACAGCGCCTTCGATTTGAGGAATACCAGCGTCGCGGCGATGACGAGGTATTCAGCGGCGATCTCCATATCGAGATCTTCCATCACGCGCACGTACGCCAAATACTGCTCGGCCACGGAAGCCAGCGGTACGGTCGAGATGTCGAGTTGCTGCTCTTTGATCAGGTTCAAGAGCAAGTCGAGCGGCCCGTCGAAAACGTCGAGCCGGACGTGAAGTGCGTCGGTGTCGGTCAAGAGCTCTTCGGTTCGGCCAGGGCGACGTCGGGTTCGAAGGCCGTTTCGGGAAAGATGGCGGGATTGGCGGCCAGGTATTCGAGCGCCATGTCGACCAGTCGCTTCTCGTTGACGTATTTGAGGGCTTTGCGGGCGGTCCGGATTTCGAACCAGCGCGCCTCATCGACCTCGTGATCGTGATTGGCCGTCTCGCCCGAAAGATAGCGCATCAGAAAGAACGTGACGCTTTTCTTGTGCTTGGCTTTGCCGACGTAGAACCAGTACGAGATCTCCGAGAGCCGCGTGAGGATCTCTCCCCAGCACCCGGTCTCCTCGCGCACTTCGCGCAAGGCGGCTTGCTCGTTCGACTCGCGAGCTTCGACATGTCCCTTGGGCAGCGTCCAAATACGAGGCGACCCGCGCCCAATCAAGAGCGCGTCGAACCCGGACTCGCGCGGCCGTAAAACCAAGCCGCCGGCCGACACTTCATACTTGATTCGCATGTCGATAGACCCGTTGCGGGAGACAGGGAAGGGGGCTGTTTGCGCGCCCCCTGATTACCCCCATTATAGCTTTCGGTCCCAAGAAGCGCCTGCCAAAAGGATAGCCCTCTTTTCGTGATTCGTGCTATGGTCTCGTCCATGCCCAGCCTGCACGTTATGTGTCAGATGTGTCCCGCCCCAGCGCCCGATCGGCGTAGGTTGGCTTCTCGCATCTCGAAATAGCGCGCAACACGAATTTCGAAGACCGAAGCCCTCCGCCGATCCGGCGGGGGGCTTCTTGCTTTCCCCATCTCACAAGGAGGCACACCCATGCACCCGACCCGACGCGAGGCCCTCGGCCTCGCCACCGCCGCCCTCGCCGCCCTCGCCCTTCCCGGGCGCGCCCGCGCCGCAGGCAAGCTCGAGGCCATCACCGTCGACTATGCCTACTACAATCCGGTCAGCCTGATTCTCAAGCAAAACGGCTGGCTCGAACGCGCCCTTGCGCCGAGCGGCACCACCGTCTCGTGGGTGCTCTCGCTCGGCTCGAACAAGGCCAATCAATTTCTCGCCTCGGGCGCCGCGCAGTTCGCATCGACGGCAGGCAGCGCCGCGCTGCTGGCGCGCGCCAACGGCGTTCCCTTGCATACCGTCTTTCTCTACTCGCAACCCGAGTGGACCGCGCTCGTCGTCGGCAAGGACTCCAAACTCTCGAATCTGCGCGAACTGCGGGGCAAGAAGATCGCGGCGACGCGGGGCACCGATCCGTGGTTCTTTCTGCTGCGCGCCCTCGCGTCGGTTGGACTTACGTCGAACGACGTGCAGATCGTCGAGCTGCAGCACCCCGACGGGCGCGTAGCGCTCGAGCGCGGAGAGGTCGATGCGTGGGCCGGACTCGACCCGCACATGGCGGCGTCGCAGCTCGAAGCCGGATCGCGCCTGCTCTATCGCAACATTGCCTGGAACACTTACGGGGCGCTGAACGCGCGCGAAGATTTTCTCGCGGCGCATCCCGACGTCGTGCGCATCGTCCTGCGGGCCTATGAACTCGGGCACACGTACGCCAAAGCGCACCCCGCGGAAACCGCCAAGATCCTCGCCGACGCATCGAACCTCGATCTCAAGGTCGCGAACTTGGTCATCGACGACCGCACGCGGTTCCCCGATCCGGTTCCCGGGAAAGCCTACCTCGACTCGGTCGGCGGCACGATTCCCGTGATTCGGTCCGAGCAACTCGTAGCCGATGTCGGCTCGGTGCAATCCGCGCTCGGCTCGCTCGCCGATTCGGCGCCCGCACGCGTCGCGCTGGCTCATGCGTAAGCTGCTCCTCGGGTGGCTCGTCCCGGCGGCGATTCTCTTTCTCTGGATCGTCGCCGGGCGCGCGCATTGGTTCGCGCCCGACCAACTCGCGCCGCCCGCACGCGTGCTCTCTGAACTCGGCTCGCTCTGGCAGCGCGGGCTCTTGCAACAAGACATCCTGGCCAGCGTGATGCGAGTCTTTGCGGGGTTTGCGATCGCGCTCGCGCTGGCCGTTGCACTCGGCACGCTCGTCGGGCTGAACCGCAACGTCGAGCGCGCGATCGATCCGACCCTTCAAGCGATCCGCGCGGTGCCCTCACTCGCGTGGGTGCCGCTGCTGCTGCTCTGGCTTGGCATCGGCGAATCGGCCAAGATCACGCTGATCGCGATCGGCGCCTTCTTTCCGATTTACGTGAATCTCGTCGCCGGCATTCACGGCGTCGACCGCAAGCTGGTCGAGGTTGCACGTATTCTCGGATTGCATCCGTTCGGCGTCGCTGCGCGCGTCGTTCTGCCGGCGGCGTTCCCTTCGCTCCTCGTCGGTGCGCGCATCGGCCTTACTCAGGCGTGGCTCTTTCTCGTCGCGGCCGAACTGCTCGCCTCGACGCGCGGCCTTGGGTTCTTGCTGACCGAGGGGCAACAGATTTCGCGTCCCGACGAAATCCTCGTTGCAATTCTGCTGCTCGCGATCGCCGGGAAACTCTGCGAGTCCGGAATGCTCGTCATCGAACGGCGCACGACCGCATGGACGGACGGGCTGCGATGAGCGCGATACGTATCGACGATCTACGCATCGCGTTCGGCGAGTTGCATGTGTTCGAGGGCCTCACGATCGCGGTCGAGCGCGGGGAGATCGTGGCGGTGCTCGGCCCAAGCGGGTGCGGCAAGAGTACGCTGCTGCGCGCGATCGCCGGACTCGACGTTCACCCGCTGGGAACGATCGCGGTCGAGGGCGACGTCGGCTATGTCTTTCAGGAGCCGCGTTTGTTTCCGTGGCTGAGTGTCAAGCGAAACGTGCGCTTCGCCGCGCGCTCGGCCGAGGAGCGCGCACGCGTGAACGACGTGCTCGAGCTCACCGGACTGCACGGCGCTCGCGCAACGCTTCCCAAAGCGCTTTCGGGCGGCATGGCGCAGCGGGCGGCACTCGCTCGCGCGCTCGTGCGCAAACCGTCGGTCTTACTGCTGGACGAGCCGCTCGCGGCGCTGGATGCCCTGCGGCGCATGCAGTTGCAAGAAGCGCTGGCGGACATCGTCGCCGCCGTTCACGCTACGGCGGTTCTCGTGACGCACGACATCGAAGAAGCGCTCTACCTCGCCGATCGCATCCTGGTGCTCGGCGGATCGCCCTCGCG
>DATKPZ010000009.1:0-6732 GCA_035523815.1 Alphaproteobacteria bacterium | reverse complement strand
CGCGCAAAGACCGTGATCGCTGCCGCGACGACGGAGATCCAATCGCCGGCCCGAACGATAGCCTGCACGCAGGCAGCGATCGTCACCGCGAATGCGGGCGTGGGCCCGATGTGCGCGAACGCGATCGGCGCGAAGACGAAGGCAAACCCTACCATCGCGCCAACCCACATGCCGAGAATGATTATCCGTACGCTAAACCACATGCCGCCGGTGATTCCATCGTGAGCGCGCCGGATCCGTTAGCGACGGCGCTGGCCGCGGCGCGTGAGGGCGCGGCCGTGCTGCTCGAGCACGCGCACCGTCCGCTGGAGATCCAGGAGAAAGGGCGTCGCGCCGACATCGTCACCGTCGCCGATCGTGCGAGCGAACGCGCGGTGCTTGCGCGTCTGCGCGCGGATTTTCCGGCGGCGGCGATTCTGGCCGAAGAGAGCGGCAGTGCGGCGGGAACCAGCGACGAGCGTTGGATCGTCGACCCACTCGACGGAACCACCAACTATGCGCACGGGTATCCGCTGTACTGTGTGTCGATCGCCTACGAACGGGCGGGCGAATTGCTCGCCGGTGTCGTGTATGCGCCGGCGCTGAACGAATGCTTTGCCGCCGAGCGCGGCGCGGGGGCGCGGCTGGGCGACGCGGCGATTACCGTCTCCGCGATCGGCCGGCTCGGCGATGCAATGGTCTGCACCGGCTTTCATCCGGCTGACTTCGAACGCAACGCGTCCTATTTCGCGCGCGCGTCGGGACATGCGCAGGCGGTTCGGCGTGACGGCTCGGCCGCACTCGATTTAGCCTTTACCGCGTGCGGGCGTTTCGACGGCTTTTGGGAGTTCGACCTCCACGCGTGGGACGTTGCGGCGGGAACGCTGCTGGTGCGAGAAGCCGGCGGCGTGGTCACCCGCGTCGACGGCGGACCGGCGCAGGTCGACGCGCGCAGCATCCTTGCCAGCAACGGGCGAATCCACGCCGAGTTGCAGGGCGCCCTTGAGCCCGAAGATAAGGACGCGCCATGAAAGCGCCGCTGATCGCTCGCATTCTCGGTCTGGTTTTTCTCGTGTCGGGAATCGCGGGATTCGTGCCCTGGGTCGCGCCCGCCGCGCCGCTCGACGCTCCGGTCGTGACGCTCGACACGGCGTATCGCCTGTTGTTCTGGGTTTTTCCGGTCAACGTCGCGCATGATGCGTTGCATCTGCTCTTCGGCATATGGGGTCTGCTCGCGGGCTTTCGGTTCAAGTCGTCCGTGCTGTTCTGCCGCTGCGTCTTCTGGATCTATCTGCTGGTGGTGGTTTTGGGGATCATTCCGATCACCAACACGCTCTTCGGCGTCGCTCCGATCTACGGCTACGATATCGTGCTGCACCTGCTCGCCGTGTTGCTCGCGGCCTACGGCGGCTACGGCCGCGCGTCGATCGAAGACGTCGCCCAGGCACCGGCTTCGTAGCGTAGCTTCATCGCGGTGAGCGCCGCGCGAACACTCCACGCGATGATCCAGGCGACCGGCACGGCATAGAGCCCGATGTGCGCGCGCTCGATGCCAAACCAGGCAATGGGAAGCACGAGAAGCCCGCACACGAGGCCAACCGCCATCGAGAACGTGGTGTCGCCGGCTGCGCGAATCGGCGCTAGCGCAACCATCGCCCAGCCCTTGATCGGCATCGTCACCATGTGCAACGCGAGCGGCAGCGCGGCGACCGACGCGACGGCCGCGTTCATCGTGAAGAGAAACGCTAGCGGCCAGGCCGCGATCGCGACCAGCGCCCCCGCAATCGTGGCGATGAGCAGCGTCGTGCGCAGGGCTCGATGTAAGAAGGTTTGGGCGCCCTGCGGATCGCGCGCGCCGATGCGCTGGCCGATGACCGTTTGCGTCGCGCTCTGCAGCGGGCTCGGCACGACGAAGGTGAGATCGGAGACGACGTTGAGCGCGCGAAATGCCGCAACCAGCGTCGATCCCAGCGGCGCGAGCATGGCGACGATCGCGACGTCGGGCGCGACGATCGCGAAGCCGAAGACGCTTTCGGGAAGGCCAAGCCACGCGCAGCGCAGCGCCAGCACGAAGTCGACGCCGCGCTGGGCAAAGATGCGATAGACCGGCTTGCGCGCAACGTAGACCAGCGCGAAGATCGCGGCGATCGTCTCCGAAGCAAGGGTCGAGATGCCGGCGCCCGCGATGCCAAACGGATGGTGCGTGAGCCAGCCGAGCGCGAGGATCGCGAGCAGCGGGATGTGGATCAGGTTGATGATGCCGAGCAGATACACGCCGAGCTTTCGATTTCCAGCCGAGCCGAGGCCCACGATCAGCGTGGCCGAGACGTTGATCGGAATCAGCGAAGCACAGCGCAAGATCAGATAGATCGCGCTGTCGTGGACGCTGGGAAGACTGCCGAGCATCGCGTGGAGGAGCGGCTGCGCACCGAAGAAGCTTGCCGCCGTTAGGAGGAGTGCTGCAAAGGCCGGCACCACGAACCCGGCGCGAACGGTGCGCGCGAAGCCGTCCACGTCGTGCGCGCCGATCCGCTGCGCGCTGATGATGCCCGCGCCGCTCCATAGTCCGCCGAGCAGCATGAACAGCGTGAAGAAGACCGTCGTCGCGGCGGTGACCCCGGCGAGCGCTCCGACGCCGATATAGCCGATCGCGATCGTGTCCACTGCGCCCAGCAGTTGATCGCCGAGCATCTGCACGGCAAGAGGCAGCGATAGGCGCCGCAGTGCGGCGCCTATCTTGGTATGATCGACGATCATGGACTGCGCGTCGGTCATCTTCGAACGGCGTCCAGCTCGCGGAAGAAGCGCTCGATCTCGTCGTCGCTCGTGTAGAAGTGGGGGCTGACTCGAAGGCCGCAGCCGGGCCGGTGATCGATGAAGACGCGGCGTGCGATCAGCTCGCGATAGGCTCGTTCGGAGCCGTCGAAATCGATGCCGATCCATCCCGTCCGGCGCTCGGGGTCGAGCGGCGTGCTCACGCGCAGCCCGCGTTCGAGCGCCATCTGCGCGATCGCCGTCGTGAGGCGAACGTTATGCTCGCGAATGCGGGCGATCCCGATCTGTGCGATCAGTTGGTGGCCGCACCGCGCGACGACGTAACCCGGAATTGTCGGCGTACCGGTACCGAACCGGTACATCGACTCGGCGTAACGGATCGGCGCCTCTTCGAAATCGAACGGCCGCGCGTGGGCCATCCAGCCGGTCACCGCGGGGCGCAGGTGCGCGAGCAATTCGGGTTTGACGTAGATCCAGCCGCAGCCGGGGCCGCCGAGCAGCCACTTGTGCGAGCCGCCGGTGACGATGTCGAGATCCCATGCGCGCACGTCGTAGGGATACACCCCCGTCGTCTGATACGCGTCGACGCAGAGCAGCGCGCCGACCCGACGGCAGTGGGCCTGGATCGCGCGCACGTCGGCAATCGCGCCGGAGACGTAGTAGGCGTGCGAGAGCACCGCGATCGCCGTGCGTTCGGTGATCGCGTCGATGATTGCTTGCGTCGGGATCGTGCGGCCGTCGGGCGAGTCGACGACGCGGATGCGCGCGCCGTACCGCTCCCAGGCGCGCCACACATAGGTCAGCGAGGGGAATTGCAGCGCTTCGTAGACCACTTCGTTGCGCGTCTCGGTGAAGTCCAGAGAACTGGCGAGAGCGGCTTGCAGCACCGACACGTTCGGACCGAGAAAGATGCTGCCCGGCGGTGCGCCGATCAGCGCGCCGATGCCGTCGGCGATTTCGCCGATGCGCGGGAGCCAGGCTTCCCAGGCCTCCGGCCCGTTTGCGGCCCACTCGTCCCAGTAGCGCTCGAGTGCGGCTTTGGCGCCGAGCGGCGCCGCGCCCATCGAGTGGCTCACCAGGTACGTCGAGTTCTTCAGAATCGGAAACTGATCGCGGTGGAGCGCTTGCGTGGTCGTCGTGCTCATGCGTAGGATCCTTTACCGAGGTAACTGCGAACTTCCCACAGTTCGGGAAAGAAACGGTGCACGAGCGTACTCTGCAGATATTGTGCGCCGGACGAGCCGCCCGTGCCGATCCGCTGGCCGATCATTCGCTCGACCATGCGCACGTGCCGTCCACGCCACAGCAAAAAGCGCTCGTCGAACTCGATCAAATCCTCGAGCAGCAGATAGAGGTCGTAGTGCGACTCCGCCTGCGTGTAGATCGTACGCAGACTCTCGAGGAGAGGCGCGCCGGCCTCGGTCGCAAACCCCCGCCGCGCGAGCAACGCTTTGACGTGGTCGTAGAGCGAGGGGGCCTCGAGGCGCTCCATCAGCCGCGCTCGCTGCGCGTCGTCCATCTGAATATGCGCGAGCGTCTCGGTGCGCCGCACGCCGCACAGAAACTCCACTTCGCGGAATTGAATCGATTGGAAGCCGCTAGCGGGGTTGAGGTTGTCGCGAAAGGCGTTGAACTCTTGCGGGGTCATCGTCTCGAGCACGTCGACCTGCGACTCCAGCAGGCGCTGAATCGTGTGCACGCGCCGGAAGTATTTCGAGACGCGCAGGAGCGCATCGCGATCCAAGGCTTCGATCGTGGCGTCCAGCTCGTGCAGCAGTTGCTTGAACCATAGCTCGTAGACCTGATGGATGATGATAAAGAGCATCTCGTCGTGATGCTCCGGACGAGAGAGCGGGGCTTGCAGGCCGAGCAGCTCGTCGACCTTGAGGTACGAGCCGTACGAGAGCCGGTCGTCCACGCTACTGAACGGTGACGGTGTACGTCAGTGTCTTCGCGGGTGGGGCGTCCGGTTCGAAAGAGCGCGAGTAGCTGAGCACGATGGTTGCGGTTCCGGTTCGGTTGGCGTGGTAGATGAAAATTTGCTGCCCCGCGGCGCCCGGAACGGCCTGGGCGGCCGGCTGACGAACGTTGCCCTCGTAGGCGACGATCAGGTCGCCCTGGGGCAAGGTCTGCGTCCAGCTATAGCCGGTGGAGTCGTTCGAAGCCAGCGCGATGAAGAAGTCTTCACCCGCGCGCACCGTGATGCCGGACGCGGCATCGCTCTCGATAAATACCGGCGAATGAGGGCTGAAGGCCGAGGCCGGTGCGGCGACGAGCATCGCGGCAAGAAGTCCCATAAAAAAGCGCTTCATGCGCGCGCTCCTTGGATGCGCGCGATCTCCTGGTCGATCGTCCCGCGCAGCACGTGCCACGCCATCAAGTAATCACCGCGCAGCGAAGCAAAGGGAGCGCGAAACGTCTCCGGTTTGTTGTGCTCGATGAATGCGTGTGAGAACCACGCCGGGCCGTACCCGGCCACGAGGCCCACGCCGGCGAGCCACGGCTTGCGCATCGCGACCGCGCCGAGCACGATTGCGGTGGCGGCAATCGTTCCGGCGACATGCAGGGCGCGGGTGCGCGGGTCGCTGTGCGCTTGCAGATAGCGCGGCCAAAACTCTTCGAAACTCATAACATCCCCCGGATACGGGGCTCGGGCGGCTTCTCCTCGAAGCGACGCGCATGAAACGAGCCCTCGGCGCGCTGGCGCTTCTCTTGCTGGCCTGCGGCTGCGCGCAGCAGTCGGCCCAGTCCACGTCGTCCTCGGCGCCCTCGCCTCAAGCGAGCAACCCGATCGACTTTCCTTTATACGCCGGCAGCACGGTGCTTACCGCACGCGATTGGCGCGGAACGACGGGGTCGAACGTGGCGGTTTCGGGCCACGAAGTCATCGCGGAGTCGAGCGCGACGCTCGATGCGCTCGAGAGCTGGCTCCACGGCCTGAGTGCAAACCCGCCGCCGGGCTACAGCGTCTCCTTGAGCGGTTCGAGCGTCGAGACCGCGCACCGTCACGCGCAAGAGTTGGGCCTGCAGTTTCAAATTTTCTCGCACGTCGTGGCCGGGAAGAACCATGAACTGGTCGTGGTGGTGCTCGACCCCGCGACCTTCGAGAACAAAGCCGGTCCGGTATTGGGCTTGATCGACAAGTACTCGATGCTTCCGCAGAGCCTGCGCGATCCGATCGATCAGCAGGCCAAGGCGCGCACCGGGTTCACCGTGAGCCAGGCGCTCGACCCATCGCAACCGATCGGAGCGGCGCTTGCAGCGGCCAAAACGTTGCGCGATTCCGGCGAACGCGGCGTGGTGTTGGTCGATGCCGCCAAAAACTAAGCGCTGCGTTCTCGCGGCGCTTGCCGCGTTGCTCACGACCGCCGCAACACCGCCGTATTCGTACGTCGGGGTGCAAGGACTCGCGCTCGTCGGCGTTCACCGTGACGTTGCGGGAAGCCAATACGGCGTCGGCGCCGGACCACTCGTGCAAGTGCACGTCGGCGGATCCCGCTTCGCCGTGCATCTCGAAGGCATTCCCGTGGTGAGTATTCCCGGCACGCGGCCCTCGGTCACCTACGGACAAGCAACGCCGGCGCTCGGGATCTTCAACGGTGATGCCGAGTATGCGGTCGATGCGCGTGGGGTCGTGTGGGTTGGGCTCGGTGAGACGATCTACAACCAGCGCACGCCGCTGCCCGCGCAAGCGCAGGAAGTTTCGTCGCGGCTGGCCGGTGTGCGCTACGCGCTGCGCGTTCATCGTCCGCTGGGAACGTCGCATTTCCTCGAAGCCTTCGTCGGGACCGCACCGTATTTGAGCGGATCCGACGTCTACGTGTTTCTCGACGGGTCGCCGGACACGATCAAGCCCGAGCGCGCCTCCGAGGTCGATGCGTCGCTGACCTTCGGATACACGCACCGGCGCTCGCAGTGGCTCATCGGTCTGCGCACGTTGAACTTCACCGCCCGCTATCCGCAAACGGGCGAAGCCGC
>DATKPZ010000008.1:0-15540 GCA_035523815.1 Alphaproteobacteria bacterium | reverse complement strand
GGGTCGAGCACGTGCATGCCTATTGGCTTGCGATCCCGGCAACGGTTGCATATGTTGCGGCGACGATGAACGACCTGCCCTGGAGCGCGACCGGTCACCGTTACGACCTCGTCGACTCGAACATGAGCGGCGCAGGGTTGCACGACTCATTCATTTCAACGGCGCGATTCATTCGCACGATTTCAAAAGCGGGCGAGCAGCGCGTGCGCGGCGCGCTTGGGCGCGACGTGCCGGCCCGGCTTTTTACCGCGCATCTGGGCGTCCGCCTCCCCTCGCAATCGGTTACACCGCGCGCGCCGGAGCGGTTTCGTTTGATTTGCGCAGCCAACTTGGAATATGTCAAAGGCCACGGCGTTCTTCTCGAAGCCGTCGCTTGCGCTCTGGCTGAAGGCATAGCGGTCGACTGTACCCTCGCCGGTGACGGCAGCCTGCGACGTTCGCTCGAGACACGCGCGCGGATGCTTGGCCTCGCGGATCGCGTTCACTTCGAAGGGTTCGTGCCGCACGACCGGCTGCTCGATGCGATGCAGAGCGGAACGTACGACGCGGCGATTTTGACGAGCGTCGACGAGGGTCCGCACGAGTGCGAGGGCATTCCGATGTTTCTCGCGGAGAGTATGGCCGCCGGACTTCCGGTGATCGCGACGCGTTCGGGCGCGGTCGAGGAACTCGTCGACTCGAGCAACGGCATCCTTTGCCCGCCGGGAAATGCTCGCAGCGTGGCGGCCGCGATCGCGACGCTCTCTCGCGATCCCGCGCTCGCACACAGACTCGGCGCCGCAGGCCGCTTGACGGTGGAACGCCGGTTCAACGCGGCCGAGAACGCGCGCCAAGTCGCGCAACTGCTCGGAGTGGAGGGCGCGGCGTGAGGGTGCTGCATGTGATAACGGCGCTGTCCGGCGGCGGAGCGGAGCGTTTCGTCGCGTCCCTGACGCCGGCGCTGTCGGAGCACCTCACGCGCTGCGGAGTTCTCGTCGTCAATCCGGTCGCGATCCCGGGCCCCCTCGCGCATGCAGCGAAGCTCGACGTCCTCGAAATCAACCGGCGTGGCCGCTACGATGCCTCGTTCCTCGGACGAATGATCTCGGCGATGCGAGCGTGGCGCCCGGACGTCGTCCACACGCACATGTTTCACGGAACGTACTGGGGGCGCGTCGCCGCTCTGGCTGCGGGGGCGCCGGCGATCGTCCGCACCGAACATCTGCCTTGCGATCCGCAGGCGCGCGTCCGGGGAACGGCGTTCGCGGACCGCATTCTCAATTCGGCAACCGCCGCGATCGTCACGTTCTTCCCGGAGCAAGGGCGCTTTCTCGCTCGCTACGAGCACTTCGCGGAAGCAAAACTTGCGATCATTCCAAACGGGATCGTCCACGCACCGGCGCCGACACGCGCACAGGCGCTCGAAGCGCGACGCGGACTTCGGGCAGACGCCGATGCCTTCGTCATCGTCGTTCTCGGAAACTTGCACCGGCATAAGAATCAAACGCTCGCGATTGACGCCGTTGCGGAACTCGACGCCGCGCACCGCCGGCGCGTCCGCCTGTACTTTCTCGGCGACGGCATCGACCGCCCCAAGCTCATGTCCCACGTGAACGAGCGGGCTCTGCGCGAGCACGTCGCTTTCCTCGGCTTCCGCAACGACGTCGCGCAGCTTCTGCCCGCTGCCGATCTTCTGCTTATGCCGTCGCTGAGCGAAGGTATGCCCCTGGCCTTGCTCGAGGCAATGAGCGCGGGCGTCCCCGCGCTTTCCACGCCATGGCGCGGCGTGCGCGACATGCTGCGCGGCGGCGAGCTGGGAACGATCGCGGACGACTTCGCGCCCACGACGATTGCCCGCTCCATTCGCGCGATTATGGATGAGCCGGAGCGGGCACGTCAGACCGCGCGCAAAGCCCAGGCCGTCGCTCGCGTCGACTACGACATCGCCCGCACGGCAGCCCGTCACGTCCGCCTGTATGAGTCGCTCGTGCGGCGATTGAGTGCAGCGTGAACGCTGCCACGCTCTTGGGTTCGCTGCTGCTTGCCGCCGTCGCATCGCACATCCCGACGTGGGCCTTCGACGAATTCAACGGAGAGGGGGCGCGAACGCCGGCCGCCGTCGTTCGACATTACCTTACCTTCGCCGAAGGAGGCCTGGGCAACGACAAAGCCGTGCAAGACTGCCGCCACTCTGGAGCGTGCTCGTCGGTGTATTACTTCGACCCGAGTCTGGTCTACGACAGCCCGCTGTGCCCGTATGCCGCGTACCGCGAGTTTCTCGCCCAAGCAGCAGAAAACTGGTTCGTGCACCTGCCCGGGCGCGACGATGCAGCCGGACGCGTGCAAGGGACGTACGTTCAATCGTGCAAGGGTGCGCGCGTGCCGGTCCATGTTTATGCGGCGAATCAAACGAACCCCGCAGTGCGCGCGTTCTTCGCCGAGTATCTGCGAAAGAACGCCGACGATTTCGACTTTTACGAAATGGATGATACGAGCGACACCCTCTTGACGCAGTTCTATGGGCCGGGAGGCGGATTCTGCAAGCTGCGTGGCGGCAACGGATACTGCACGCAAACGGCCGAGATGGCTGCCGACGCGGATCTCGTCGGAGCGCACATGGCCTTGGCCAATGCGCTGAATCATAGCAATGGTTCTCCAATGTACTTTTATTACAACGGGCTCTCGTTCACCGCGCGCAGTCCGGTCATACCGCCGTTGCTCGGCAACGGGAGCCGCTTTCGCGGAGTCATTTGCGAGAACTGCGTGGTGAACGACGGCGCGCTGCGTCCGGCGATGTATGGCAAGGTTCTCGGAGCGATGGCACGCATCGATACGATCGCGGGAGCTGCGTTCGTCGAGCTCAGCACCGGCAAGTCACCCGACGGCAGCCCCGCTCAGGTGGCGCAGCGTCTCGTCACGACGGCCGTCGCGTGGCTGGGCTATGCGGACGGGCACACGATCGTGTGGCCGAATTTGGAGTTCACCACGCACAATCTCGCCGTGTGGCCCGAAGATGAGCTCGTGCCGACGCAGCCGCTTCAAACGATGTCCGATTCTCCCGCCGGCATCGCCGTCGCGCCCGGCGTTTGGCGTCGTGAGTTTGCCGCCTGCTACGCCGGCGGCGCGCCGATCGGTCCCTGCGCAGCGGTGCTCAACGGTTCCCCCGCCGCCGTGCGGGTCTCGGCACAATGGTTTCGTCAGCACTATGGTCACGTCGTGACGCTCGACGGCGGCGACGCACCGAGCGGCGGCACGATTTCTCTGAGCCGCGCCGCCTTTTCCGTGGGGGCAACGGAGATTCCAGCGAGCCAAGCGCTTTTGCTCGTGCGATGAAGAAGCAGCGTGAGATCGTCCAGGTGATCGACTACGGCGGAACGACCGGCGGGAGCTTCATCCCTGCGCTTTGCACGTTAGCCGGAGCCGTCCGCGAACGCGGCGATCGCTTCTGCGTCCTGGCGACACCGGTCGCGGAATCGACGTGGCCCGATGAGTTGCGCAGCTGCGGAGCCGACGTGCGCTTCGTCTCCGGCGAACGTCAGTGCGCCGAGGTGCTGCGTGCGATGCAAGCCGACGTCGTTCACTCGCATTTCACGCGCTATGATATCGCAGCCGCATCGACCGGGGCCCGGGTCTTCTGGCACGTCCACTCATTTCGAGAGCAGCGTTCCACGTTGGCCGAACTGCGGGCGCGCATAAAATATCGTCTCCTCAGCCGGAACGTCCATGCCTGGATCTGCGTTTCGAAGGGAGTTCAGCGCGAGATTCTCGCGCGAGGCGCGGCGCATTCGCGCACGCATGTCGTTCATAACGGTATCGACGTCGACCGCTTTCGTCCCGCTTCACCCGAGCAGCGCCGCGAAGCGAGACGGCAGTTCGGAATCGGCGATGGCGACTCGGTCTTGCTCTTCTTCGATCGCACACCGATCAAAGGCGGGACGACGCTGCGTGAGGCGCTGGCCGATCTTCCGGGTCACCGCCTGCTCGTCACCGGCGGCGCGCGCGCCGACTGGGAGGCCTTCGCGCAGCGCTATGACGTCACCATCAGCCCGCGCCTTGCCGATCCGCGCTCGTTGTATTGGGCGGCGGACGCTCTGGCGATGCCGAGCCATGGTGAGGGATTCTCGTACGTCTTGGCAGAGGCCGCGGCGTGCGGACTTCCGATAGCCGCGAGCGACATTGCGCCCGTGCGCGAGATTTTAGGCGGCGTCGACGACGTGTTTCCGGCTCCGGTTGGCGATCCGCGCGAACTCGCCCGTGCCATCGCGCGCGCGCTCGGCTGCAAACGCCTCTACGCCGGCCGCGAGCGCATCGTCCAGTCGTTTTCGGTCGAGCGATGGGCCGGCGATCTCTTACACCTGTATGATGCATGAAGGAGCAGTCGCGTGATACGCACGATGTTCATCGGATACGATAATCGCCTGAACCACTGCGTAGCGCGGCGGATCGCGCAAGAAAGCACGATGGTCGGCTCGGTATGGCTCACGGCCGACGCGCGATGGCATCGCTCGTGGCGTGGGCGCCGGGACTTCTTGCTCAAGCGGCTGCGCCGGCGGGGTTTGCTCAAAGCGATGGACGAGATCGCCTATTACGCGTTGCACCACGCGACCGATAAGCGCTCGCGCAATACGCTGGCAGCCAATCGCCTCGTTGACGATTACTGGGAGGCGCTCGTGGGTGACGCTTCGGATACCGGAGCATCGCTGGGCGCCGTCGACGTGAACGATGCCTCGGTCTTGGAATTCGTGGCGAAGCTCAAGCCCGACGTGATCTTCGCGCACTGTCTCAACCAGTTCTTCGGAAAGCGTCTAAGGAGCGCTACGAAACACGGCATCTTCATGTGGCATGTCGGCATTACACCCGAATACAAAGGCCTCTATTCGCCCTTTTGGACGATGTACAACCGTGATTTCGAAAATTTCGGCTACAGTCTGATTCATTTGACGGACGATCTCGATGCGGGAGCCGTCTACGCACAGGGTCGCATCGACAACGTCGACGTCCGGCGTGACAACCACGTGCTGATCGAGCATAAAGCCATTCTCGCGAGTCTCGACGAGCTGGGCACGTTCTTGCGCGGTCTCGAGAGCGGCCGTCTCGATCCGATCGTTCGGCCCGATGCCGTGGAGGGCTACTACTCTTATCCCGGCCTCACGGATTATCTCGTTCAGCGATGGCGCGTTCGCGCGGGCAAAGCCCCAGGGAACGTCTCCGCGACGCGATCGAGCACTACGGCGAATCGCCGAGCCATCTCGAAGGCGGAATAGGGCGCGAGCGCCGCGGGATCGACGCGCCGTAAACGACCGGCGCGATGCTCGGCGACGGCGTCGAGCACTTCACGCGCAATCGCGGCTTCGTCGTTGGCGCGCGTTCCCGCGCCGGTGGCCTGCAACACCCGGTCGAGCGCGCTCTCCTGCGGGCCGCCGGTCGCTACTATGCGCCGCTGCGCGCCCAAGTATTCGAAGAGCTTACCGGTGAGAATGCCTTCCGCGTTCGTTCCATCCCAAAGCAAGACCAGCAGCCGATCCGCGCGACGTTCCGCACGCATCACGTCCTCACGCGAAACGACGCCCTTGACGCGTACGACCGCCTCGAGATTCGTTTCGGCAATGGCCCGGCTGAGCCAAGGCTCGGACGCGCTGTAAAGGTCGATATGGAGATCTTGGACCGACAACTCGCCCCGCGCGATCAAGGCGCTGACCGCGCGGAACAGCGGCCGAGGATCGCGACGGCCACCGAATAGTTGGCCGGCGTATACGAGCGTCGTTCGCTCCTCCTGCGAAAACGGGACGTCGCGCCATTCGCGCTCGTCAAATGCGTTGGGAATAACCTCCACCGTGACGTCCGATCGACGTGTGCGCAGCAGCGAGGCCATCGGTTCGGAGACGGTCGTGAGCGCACTTACGCGTTGGAGCGTCCAGCGTTCCAGCATGCGATCCGCATGCTGTCGCAGGCGCGAGGCGTAGTATCCGCTATCGCCCCAAAGATCCCGGTAGTCGGCAACCCATGGAATCCCAGGTCGCGTGAGCCTCAACATCAGGTCGGTGGTGAAGGGCGGTGACGAGGAGAGTACGGCGTCGAAGCGTTCGCGTGCAAGCGCCGCTTTCAGCGCTCTTTTCCCCGGAAGGAGCCACCCGATGTGCGGATCCGGGTAACTCGTGAGCCGGTAACCCCAAGCAACGGCCCATTGACGGGGCGAGCGCCGCAATCCGCGCGGCGCCGGGGCTATTCCAAGCGCTCCATGGGCGCTTTTGCCGCGCAAGCCGACCGCAGCTTTCAAGGCCTCTGGCATGTCGAGGTACTCGCTCTGGATCACACCTTCGCCGGCGCCGGCGAGCGCCGCGGTGAAGACCGTTACCTCCCAGCCGTGCTGCGGCAGGTATTCGATCAATTGACGAGTCCGCGTCGTTGCGACGCCGGCTCGAGGAGGCGCATAGTACGAAACGAGCAGAACGCGGCGCATCTGCTCGTTCTTTCCCGCTTAACGCACGAGTAACACTGCCCCCGCGGCGGGGATGCTCGTGAGGTTTGCCGTGAACGCGCTTTGGCTTACCGAAACCGAACCGCCGCTTTCAACGTCGCCTCCCGCCAATGTGACCGTGTGCCCGTAGGATTGCCGGAGCCATGCGTTCGCGATCGTAACCGCGGAACTCGTTCCATTCACGAGCGCCGCGCATTGACCGATCGGCGAACCATCGAGGAAACACGCCGCGAACTCGCGGCGCCACACGCCGGTCCCGACCGCGATGTCGGAGGCTCCGGTGCTCATGGATTGCAGGGGCTGCGTCGGATACAGCGCGTCCTCGGGCCAAATCGCAAGGTTCTTGGTGTTGTCTTCCAGGTTCGGGAACACGATCGTACTGCTGCCGTTGAAGCCGAGCCAGGCCATCGCCGTCGTGACGAGGCGTTGGCTGATCTGGGAGGCGCTTCCCGATGCCGAAAAGCCGGTGTTCAACTCGACGAACGAGCCCCCTGAAGTCGCATTCGTCGCCGCCATGGCGTTGAGCACGCGTTCGTAATTTGCGCTTTCCAACGTTCCTGCGTTCACGACGCAGTTTTCGCAGACCGCCCCAATCAAACGGCCGTTACTCGCCTCGATAAGGTTGAGGTTTTCAGGGGTGTTTCCGCTGAAACCGACGCCGTTGAACATCCCGATCATTGCGTTACCGCTCGCGTGGTTGAGCGTCGCGAGCAGCGCCGTATGGGCGGCGACCACCGACGCGTCGGTCGGATATTCCGCCGTCGACGTGCAGTAGTCGTTGGGCGGGTTGTCGGCGCAGAATCCGCCGCCTGGACCGTAGGCTTGGGTGAGGACGCTCGCGCTCGTATCGTCCATGAAGTAGCGATCCCAGCCGTTCGCGTACGACCGAAGGTAGCTGCTGAAAAATGCGTCGACGCTGGGGTTGTTCTGATCCGTGAGATACACCGGCACCGTCATCGCCGTGCCGTTGCAGGTTCCCTGATACGAACCCGCGACGCGATGTGCGGCGTCGGCGTACCCGCTTTCGTGCACGAACCAAGTCTCGTCGGCAGCAGCCATAAATGCGGCGGCGATTTGGGACGTGCAACTCGGCGCATCGTAGATGAAGTTCGGATCGAAATAGAAGACCGACGAACACGGCGATGGTCCGGCGCCGTCGCAATCGCTCTGCGCCTTTGCATCACCGTAACCGCCTTGGGCGTAGGTGAGGTATCGCTGTACGAGCGCGGCCGTCGCGCTTGCTCCTTCTCCGCTCGATTCGTCGAATGCCCACGTCGAAATGTGCGTGGGCGCCGTGCCTGCGGCCGTGACGACCGGCGTCGGGCTCGCACTCGGACGAGCGCTCGGCCGGGGGGTCGCGCTGGATTTCGGAGACGCACCGGCCGACGGGGTTGCGCCGCTGAGGGGATTGGCGACCGGCAGCGCGGAGGAGCCGCCGGCTCCTCCGCCTCCGCCACAGCCGCACGTCAGCGCGGCTACTGCCGCCATCAACAGAAGCGAACGCATTATTTCAGCAGCAGCGTCCCAAGCGACGGCTGAACCTGCGTCACACCTGCTACGAAGTAGTCCTGCGTGAGGCTCATCGATCCGCCGCTCGAGATGTCCCCGCCGGTGAGACCCAACAGATGCGTGTACTTCTGCTTCAACCACGAGCTTTGCACCGTGACGGCACTTGCCGTGGAGTTCAGCACGGCCGCACATTGGCCGATCGCAACGCCGGCATTGTAGCATTGCGCAAATTCGCGAACGTAGACGCCCGGAGCCACTGCGATGTCGCTAGCCGATGCGGTCATCGACTCGACCGGCGCGGTCGGAACGATCGAATCCTCGGGCCACACCGCAAGGTTCTTCGTGTTATCCTCGAGGTTCGCAAAGACGACGGTCTGACCCGGGCTGTAGCCGAGCCATGCGATCGCCGTCGTGACGACGCGCTGATGGATCTGCGCGCTGCTGCCGGCTGCCGAGTACCCCGTATTCAGTTCAACGAAGGCCGCTCCGGGAATGGCGTCGATCTGCGCCATCGCGGTGAGCACGTTCGCGTACATCGTCGGCCGCAGCGTATTCGCGTTGACGACGCAGTCCTCGCAAATCGCGCCGATGAACCGGCTGCTTCCCTGCAAGATGCTCAGGTTCTCCACGGTTGAGCCCGAGAAGCCGACGCCGTTCATGAGGAACTTCATCGGTGTACCGTTCACGTGGTTCATGCCGTCGGCAAACGCGTCATGAGCCGCGACGACGGATGCATCGGTCGGATATTCCGCAGTCGTCGTGCAATAGGCGTTCGGCGGATTATTCGCGCAGAAGCCTCCGCCAGGCCCATACGCTTGCGTCAACACGCGACCGCTCGTATCGTCCATGAAGTAGACGTCCCAGCCGTCGCCGATCGATTGGATATAGGATTGGAAGAAACTGATGACGGCCGGGTTGGCGTCGTCCATCAGATACACGGGAGTGGTTTCCGTCGTCCCGTTGCAATTTTGCGTGTACTTCCCTTGAACGCGGTGGGCGGCATCGCTATAGCCCGCCTCGTGGACGAACCACGACTCGTTGGATCCGGCGGCGACGGCTTGAGCTTGACTCGCGGCACAGCTCACGCTCGCATAGAGAAAATTCGGATCCATGTAGAACACCGAGAGACAATTTTTCGTGGAACCGCTGTCGCAATCGACCGTCGCCTTGGCATTGCCTTGGCCACCCTCTGCGTACGAAACGTATTGGTTTACGGTTGCGCTCGACGCATTGGTGCCCTCGCCCAGATACTCGTCGAAGGCCATCGTGGGAATGTGCGCCGGTACGCTGCCGGAAGTGGTCGAGGCCGCGGCGGCGCGTACCGGTCCCCTTTGAGCGATCTGTGGGTTTTGCGCGGCCGGCAGGGTTGGGGCTCCCGATCCGCCGCATCCGGCAAATAGTGACGTGAGTAAAAAAGCGAGAGCAACTCGCAGCCAGTGGTCGGTACACCCGTTTCGCATCGTCTTTGCGCTCCTTGCAAAAATCGTCCGTGAGGTTGGTTGCAAGTAAATGAATCGTAAAGTTCTGCGATAAGTTAAAGCTGCAATACTGAAGCTTTACAAAAACTACTTGATTTGCTGCTCGACTACACTACGAGCAAGCTGCCGCTCTTCGAACGACTCTCGGTTTTGCGGAAAGCAATCAGGCGCACTCCCATTCGTTGACGCGTCGGCAATTGATGCGTAACCTACCCGATGGGCGCGGTTCACCGAATCCGCGCGATCTGCAAAGACATCGATGCGGCGAGATAATTGCTCGCCGCAAAATTCTTTTGAACCTCAAGGAGGCCGTAGTGAGCCGTACCCTCTTGTTCTTGTTTTGCGCGGGACTGGCCGGAACGCTAAGTGCATGCGGCGGATCGGGGGCGTCGAGCGTTTCGCCGCCAACCGCAAACGCGCCACGAGCCGAAAACGTGGCGGCAACGACCATGGCGGCAACGACGGCGCCGTATCACATCGCGACGTGGGCTTTCGACGAATACTGGGCGCCGGGCGCGACGGCAACCGCAGCGCAGGTGCAAAAATACATTTCCTATGCGGAAGGGGGCCTCGGAAACAGCAAGGCCCTCACGGATTGCTCCGGATCGACGGGCTGCCAGTCGGTCTTCTACGTCGACCCCAACTTTGTCTATGCAAGCACGGCCTGTGCGTCGCAAGCGACGCTCGACGTGCTCGCCGCGGCTCCGGAGACATGGTACGTTCACGAAGCCGGCTACCGGGACGCAGCGCATCGGGTGCATGGCGACTACAGCAAGACGTGCAATGGCTCCTCGGTCACCGTTCCCGTCGACCTTCTCAACGATTCCAGCACGGCCGTGCAGGCGTATTTCCGAAGCTTCTTGCGAGCGAATGCCGATGGCTGGGACGACTATTTCATGGACGACACGAGCGGTCAAGTGCTCACGCAAATGTACGGCCCCGGGGGAGGGTTCTGCGTCGACAATCCACCCAATCACTATTGTACGACGAGCGAAGAGTTGCCAAGCGATGCAACGATCGTCTACGACCATGCGGCTTTTGCCACCGCGATGACGCACACCAGCGGGAGCGCGATGAACTTCTTCTACAACGGCTTGACGTTCAGCGCGGGCGCGCCGAGCGACTTAGGGGTGCTCTCGGGAAGCAAGCACTTCGTCGGGGTCGTGTGCGAAGATTGTATCGTCAACAGCGGAACCTTCCGGCCGACGATGTACAATCAGGTCCTCACCTCGATGGCGGACATCGACGCCATGTCGGGCGCGCAATTCGTCGAGCTCAACCATGGCAGCTCGCCCGCGGGAAGTGCAGCGCAGATTTCGCAGCGGCTGGTAACGACGGCAATAGCTTGGCTCGGCTACAGCCCGGGTCACACCGTCGTGTTTGCGGATCTCGAAGATAATACGGAGAACCTCGCAGCGTGGCCGGAGGAGAACATCGTGCCGGCTTCGCCGTTGCAAACCATGTCCGGATCGACCGCCGCCATCGAAGTCGCCTCAGGCGTATACCGCCGCGAGTTCAGCTCCTGCACGAATGAGGGCGTTGCCATCGGGCCGTGCGCTGCCATCGTCAACGCGACCGGAAGCGCCGTGAAGATTCTCTCCTCGTGGCTGCACCAGAGCTACGGTCACGTCGTTACGCTAAGCGGCGGCGACGTCACCCAGGGGGGCGAGGTTCTTCTGACGTCAACGACGTTCTCGCCGAACGTAACCACGGTTCCGGCCGATCAGGGGCTTTTGATTTCGCGCTGACCGCGTGTGGGCACTGGGCCTCGATCGATCGAAGCCAGCCCTCGACGATCGGGGCCCAGGCGAACCTCTCGACCGCCAGTGCGCGTGCGCACTGCGCCATTCGCGCGAGTTCCGGCTCGTTTCGGGCGAGGGCGATCATCTGATCGGCGAGCGCCTGCGCGCGTTCAGGTTCAACGCGAATCCCGGCGCCCGCGCGTTCAAGGAGCTCCGCGCTTTCTCCGCGTCCGCAGAAAAGCACCGGAACCCCCGATGCGAGCGATGGGAAGATTTTTGAGGGTCGAGCGCCGTGCATGAGCGGTTTGTCGACGAGCGGCACGATCGATGCGGAGGCGAGCGAAAAGTACGCCGGCATCGCGTGCAGCGGCACGGGGTCCACGAAACGCACGTTCGTAACCTTCATGCGCCGCGCCAGATCGATGAGCCACGGCTTGGTCGGGCCCGATCCGACCATGACCACGGTCGCGTGGGATTCGGCAAGTTTCGCCGCTTCGATGACGGAACGCAGGCCCTGAGCGATGCCGTGAGTCCCTGCATAGAGGAACGTGGGGCGCTCGTCGAGCTTGAGTTGGCGTCCGAGTTCGCGATCGCGCTCGCGCGGGTAAAACATGTCGACGTCGATTCCGTTGGGAAGAAATCGCACCTTGCTTGCCGGCACGCCCTTGCGCTCGCGCAGCGTTCGGCCTATGCCTTCGGTCACCGCGTTTACGACGTCCGCACGCCGGTAGCTCCATTGTTCAAGCCACGACGCGGCGCGCAAGGCCGGCCCGTCGCGCATGACACCGAGTTCGCGTACCGAGTCGGGCCACAAATCCGCCACGTTGAAGATGAGCCGCGCGCCTCGCGCGCGCGCCGCGATCCAACCTGGAACGCTTAAAAACAGTGGCGGAGATTCAACGAACAGCGCATCGGGGCGCGCCGTGCGCGCCAGCCCCACGAGAGAGGTGCATGCAAACGACAGATAGTTTGCAATGCGGCGCAGTCCCGTTCCCGTAGCTGCGTAGACCCACGTTCGATGGACCGTTATGCCGTCGACACGGTCGCGCAGGTAGAACTTTCGTCGATATCCGTCATACACGCGGCCGATCAGGTGATGCGGCATAGCCGTCACGACCTCGACATCGTGTCCGTGACGGATCAATTCCCGAGCCAGCGCCGCAAGACGCGTTTGCGGGGCTCCAATTTCGGGTGCGTAGTACTGCGTGAGAATTACGACGCGCACGTGGCTACGCGCTTTGCTGCGGGCACATGGGTTCGAATCGCATCCACGATCAGCCGCGCGCTGTCGCCCTGACCGTAGGGGTAGATCCTTCGCTTCGGCGGCTGCCGTTGTGCTGCGCGGGAGATTGACTCGGGCTTGTCCCCGGCGATGACGTTCCAGCCTTCGTCGAGCGTCTGGGTCCATTCGGTCCGGTCGCGCAAAGTTACGACGGGGGTCCCGACCGTCACGGCCTCCTTCTGGATTCCGCCCGAGTCCGTGAGCACGATGCGCGCGTGCGCTTGAAGCGCAAGCATGTCTGCGTAGCCTAGCGGCTCGCACGTGATGATGTTGTCGCCGCTGCCCACGTTGAGCGTTTTGCAAAGGCCCAGGGTGCGCGGGTGTACCGGAAACACGATGGTCAAGGGCGTCGCGCGCAATCCGGCGATCAAGCGAGCAAAGACCGCGATATCACTCGTATTCGACGCGCGATGAATCGTCGCCACACCGAACGACTTGCTCGCAAGCTGAAACCGCCGCAGGACGGCGGGCTCGCAAGGCAGGCGGCGGAGCGTTTCCAGGGCCAGGTCGACCATCACGTCGCCCACCACCTCGATCGCCGCAGTAACGCCTTCCGAGCGCAGCTGCGTCGCGGCATCGGCTGTCGGAGCTAGGAGCAGGTCGCCGAGGCGATCGGCCACGAGGCGATTGATCTCCTCAGGCATCGAGCGATCGAACGAACGGAGCCCCGCCTCGACGTGGATGATCGGAAGATTCAGCTTCGCGGCAACGAGTGATGCGGCAAGGGTGCTGTTCGTGTCGCCGTAGACGATGATGCCGTCGGGCTCGCACTGGTCGATGACCGGTTCCAGGCGGATCATCATCTCGCCCGTCTGAACCGCATGCGAACTCGAACCGACGCCGAGATTGCGATACGGGACGGGCAGGTTGAACTCGGAAAAGAACACATCGCTCATCAAGGAGTCGTAGTGCTGTCCCGTGTGCAGGAGACGTTCTTCGATCCCCGCTTCCAGCAACGCGCGCGAGACGACCGCCGCTTTTACGAACTGCGGACGCGCGCCGACGACGCTAACGAGCCGCAAACGCTATACCACCGCTTCGACTTCGACCGATGCGCGGACGGCCCGAACGACCTCCGCCTGCTCGCGTTCGAGCAATTCGGGAAACATCGGGAGCGAGAGTGCCTCCTGGGCGGCTGCCTCGGCATGTGGAAAGTCGCCGCCGCGATACCCGAGTTGGCGATGCACCTCTTGCAGATGCAAGGGCACCGGGTAATACACCATCGTCTGTACTCCCGCGTTCGCTAATCGCGACTGTACGCCGTCCCGATCGCGGACTCGGATCGTGTACTGATGGTACACGCCGTACGTCTCCGAACCCGCGCCGGGCACACGGACCACGTCCGACAATTGGCGCGTGTAGCGTTCGGCCGCCGCGCGGCGAGCGTCGATCCATTGATCGAGGTGCGGGAGCTTCACGCGCAAAATCGCGGCCTGCAGCTCGTCGAGCCGGCTGTTCACGCCCAGTTCCTCGTGATGGTATTTCACGCGTCCGCCGTGCGCCCGCAGACTGCGCACGCGCTCGGCCAGATCGCTCCGGTTCATCGTGGCCATGCCGCCGTCGCCGTAAGCACCCAGATTCTTCGATGGAAAGAAGCTAAACGCGCCGACGTCTCCGAAGGTGCCCACGAGCTGACCGTCTATTCGCGCGCCGACGGCTTGCGCGCAGTCCTCGACAACGGCCAAATGGTGCGCTCGAGCGAGTTCCATGATTTCGCGCATCGGCGCGGGGCGCCCGTACAGATGGATCGGGATGATCGCGCGCGTGCGATTCGTGATCGCCGCCTCGATGCGCGACGGATCGATATTGAACGAGTCCGGATCGATGTCGACGAACACCGGCGCGGCGCCCGTCATGCCGATCGCTTCGGTCGTCGCCACGAAGGTAAATGGCGACGTGATCACTTCGTCGCCCGGCCCGATGCCCAAAGCCCGTAGCCCGAGATGAAGCGCATCGGTCCCGGAGTTCAAGCCCACCGCGTGGCTGGTTCCCACGTAAGCGGCGAATTCGCTTTCGAAAGCACGGCAGTTCGCCCCGTTGATGAAGTTCCCCGAAGCGAAGACGGCCTGCGTGGCGGCGTCGATCTCCGCTTTGAGCACGCCGTACTGACGGGTCAAATCGAGAATCGGAATCATACGCTCCTCCCGACCGCACCGTCGCGCATCCGGTACTCGCGTCCGCACTCTCCGCAGGCCGCCTCGTTTGCGTTGAAGGACAGGGAGAGTCCACACTCACAGGCGTAGCCTCGAAGGCGCGCCGGGTTTCCGTAAACTACGGCGTAGGCTGGGACGTCTTTGGTCACGACCGAGCCGGCGCCGACGAAGGAGAACTCTCCGAGCGTGTTGCCGCAGACGATCGTCGCGTTCGCGCCGATCGTGGCGCCTCGCTTGACGATCGTACGCCGGTAATCGGCAGCGGTATTTCGCGGCGTCGCCGACCGTGGCGTGGTCACGTTCGTGAACACCATACTCGGTCCGCAGAACACATCGTCCTCCAGGATGACGCCCTCGTAGACCGATACGTTGTTCTGAATCTTCACGTTGTTGCCGATGTCCACGTTGGATGCGATCAGCACGTTTTGCCCGATCGAACAATTCCGACCGACGCGTGCATGAGCCATCACGTGGCAGAAGTGCCAGATTTTGGTCCCCGCTCCGATGCTCGCGGGTTCGTCGACGTACGACGACTCGTGGAGAAAGAACGGGCGCGCCGGTGCCGATAGGTTCACGCTGGGACCTCCATGGATGTGTGATAGCTGCTTTCTTCGAGCATTGAGAGCACTCGGACGACGCGCAAGCCTTCATCGCCGTCCGTAAGCGGCGCAGTTCCGGTTCGAACCGCGTCGATAAAGGCTTGCAACTCGCGCTTGAGCGGCTCTGCCGGCATAAAGTCGATCCGTCGTTCGTCCTCACGCCAAAGGGTCGCCGCACCGGCCGCGCTCTTTTCTGCGCCGCACGGCGTGAAGGTCAGGCTCGGTCCCTCGCGCGCATCGCAAAGCCGGAGCACGCCGCTCGACCCGAAAACATCCAGCCGCGACGATCGCTCGGGGTCGATCCAACTCACCTCGATATG
>DATKPZ010000007.1:0-2239 GCA_035523815.1 Alphaproteobacteria bacterium | reverse complement strand
TCTGCGGCGCAAAATCGAGCCGAACGTTCACGAGCCGACTTACGTGCTGACCGTCTACGGCGTCGGCTACAAGATGCGTAAAGCCTAAAGCGCGGAGCTCTTTGCGGCTTCGCCCGCGCGATACTGCGCTTCGATCGTCGTTGCCAGCCTGCGCAACAACTCGCGCGCGGTCTCATGCGCGATGCGCTGACCCAGCGCGGCGTCGAACATGGCTCCGGCCACTCCGAGCGGCGGTTGGTACTTCCCTTGCAACTCTAGGACCGAGCTGGCATACGATTCGTCGGCTCGGATGGTGAGCGTCCCGTCGAAGACGGGGTATAATCCGCTCGTCGGTTCCCAATGCAGATGCCAGGGCTCATCGAAGTGCATCGGATCCGCGGCCGGTTTGACCGTCACGATCACGTCGTGTCCGAGTTCGATCCCCAACAGGGCGGGGAGCCCGGGGGTAAGGCGCACCAGTTGACCTTCGCCGGTCTCAACCGCGCTGCGCACCGATTCGGCGAGGAGATCGCGCGCGCGATTGTAGGGGCAGGTGAGGTAGCGGCGTTGATAGAGTTGTGCCATGGCCTCATCATGGCGGGCCCGTGAGAAGCAAAAAGGAAGAACTACGGAATGAGCGCACCTGCGGCCATCAAGCTTTCACATCGGATCGGCCGTTGGGCGAAGGCGCTCGGCCCCGGCCTGATCACCGGCGCGGCCGACGACGACCCCTCGGGGATCGCGACCTACTCGATCACGGGCGCGTCCACCGGCCTCTCGCTGCTCTGGACGGCGCTGATCACGACCCCCATGATGGCGGTCATCGACGGAACGTGCGCGCGTATCGGCCTGGTCACCGGCGACGGGTTGATGTCGTCGCTATCGCGCAGTATGCCCCGGAGCCTTGCCGTCGCTTTGGCGATCTTGGTGGGCCTTGCGAATACCTTCAACATCGGCGCCGATCTGAGCGCCATGGCCGCGTCGGCGCACCTGCTTGCGCCCATTCCGCCGCTCGTGTGGATCCTCGGTTTTGCGGTAACGATCGTGATCGTCGAAGTATTTTTCTCGTACCGATCGTTCGCGAACATCATGCGCTGGCTGTGCGTCACCCTTTTCGCCTATGTGGTCACGGCCTTCGTCGTGCACGTGCATTGGCCCGCGGTATTCTTTAACCTCGTCGTCCCGCACGTTCGCTGGAACGCCGCATGGCTGACCACGCTTACGGCGGCGCTGGGGACCACGATCACGCCGTATCTTTTCTTTTGGCAGACGTCGATGACGGCTGAAGAGCGGAAGGCGCGGCAGCAGGCTTCGCGCGGGAGCGGCGCCGTGACGCCACAGCGCGTGGCGGATGCGCACTCCGACGCGAATACCGGCGCGATCTTCTCGAACCTCGTGATGTTCTTCATTATCGTGACCTGCGCGTCGACGCTCGGCGCGCACGGGTCATCGAACATCGGCACCGCCGAGGATGCCGCGAGAGCACTGCGCCCGCTCGCCGGAAATTTTGCCTACGTGCTCTTCACGCTCGGAATCGTCGGAACCGGGCTCCTCGCCGTTCCGGTGCTCGCCGGTTCTTCCGGCTACATGTTTGCCGAACTGTTGAATCTCGCGGAGGGCCTCGAGCGCAAACCGTACCGGGCGCGCGGCTTCTACGCCATCATCGCGGCCGGCGTCCTGGGCGGCGCGCTGATGGGCGTGTTCGGCGTCGATCCGATCAAAGCGCTCTTCTGGTCGGCCGTGTTCAACGGCGTTGCGGCGGTGCCGTTGATTTACGCGATCATTCGCATCGCGCGCGATCCGCGGGTTCTTGGACAATGGACGATCTCGCGGGCTGCGCTGGTGTGGCTGTGGCTGGCGTTCGGTTTGATGTCGCTTAGCGCGCTCGGCACGATCGCCGCGACGTTCATAAAGCCTTGAGCAAATCTCGCGCGCGACGCAGCGACGCGGCGACGGCCTCGAGCCGCTCGGGCGTCGCCGGGACGATTCCGTCGATCATCCCTTCCACGTTGGCCAGGGCGACGCCGAGGAGGTTGCCCAGATCGTGCCGGATAGTTTGATCTTGCATGGCTGATACTCCGAGTTTCTCGCTCGAGGACCTTGCGGGAGGCCGTTTTCCCCTCCTCGAGTATGCCCCGGACGCGACGCTCATCGTCGACTCCGAAGGTCGCATTCGTCTTTTGAACGCGCAGGCCGAGCGGCTCTTTGGATACTACCGTGAGGAACTGATCGGGCATCCCATCGAGATGCTGATCCCCGT
>DATKPZ010000006.1:0-6811 GCA_035523815.1 Alphaproteobacteria bacterium | reverse complement strand
ACGCCGAAGCGCGGCGTTGCGCGTGCGGCGGGAAGTCGGGGCAAGTTTGGCCAGCAGAAATCGAGCCGGTGCGTCATAGAAGCGAAAGATGTCGCCAAACTCGATATCGGGGTTTCGGTGATGGCCGTCGTGGTCCTCGGGGAGGACGATCTGCAGCACCCGGGCGAGGGCCCGGACCCACCCGGGGCTCTTCCAGCCCAGCTCGGTCGTATGACGCCACCAGACGTGCAGCTGGCCAAGCACCAAGCCAAGCAAGGCCCCCGGCCACGAAAGCTGCCAGACGAACGCCGCGACGATCAGGTACGGCACGGCGCCGAGAAAGCCGTCGAGTAAGACTTCGTAATTGGTCGAGAGGACGGCGTGATCCCAATACGATCGGCGACGATCGTGATGGGTTCGCAGATGGAGCGTGAACCAGAGGTGTTGCGGAACGTGATAGAAGAAGGTCGATGCGAAATCTCCCACCACGAGTACGATCAGCATTGCAACCGCAAGTGCCATGTATGCGCTTCCTTCGTCCGAGGACGGTCGTCGTCTTAGCCGTTGCATCCATGTTGTGCGGATGCAGCGCTTCTACCTTTGACCGTACTACGCTCGCGCACCCTATGGCAATTCCCAATCTGAAATATGCCATTAACGCCGCGTTAAGCTGGCCTGCGCCCTCGTATGTCGACACACTGATCGGCGATCGACCGCTTCAAGATGGAGGCCGGCTCCGCTCGCCGCAACTCGCAATCGCGCGCGCGATCTTGCGGACCAATCCACGGATCACCGCGGTTGGCTCGCTTGCCCTCGCCGGCGCGACCGTGCGCGCAGCTCGCGAATCCTCGCTGCCGCCGGAATTCCTCGCTGCAACCATCTTGCAAGAAAGCGCGTACGATCCGCAGGCGCTCTCGGCGGCGGGCGCCATCGGCATCGCGCAATTCGAGATCGAGACGGCGGATGAATACGGCGTCGATCCATTCGATCCGTACCGCGCGATTCCGGGCGCGGCCCGCCTTCTCGCGTCATATGTTGCCGCCTACCGGCCGCGCTATGCCGATCCGTACGCGATCGCACTTGCGGCCTACAACGCGGGCCCGGGCGCCGTCGAGCGCTATCGAGGGGTGCCGCCGTACGCCGAAACGCGCGAGTACATCGCGCTCATCTACGAACGCTGGGGGCGGATCGACGGCTACGAGCGTGGAAGGCAGCGCACATGAAGAGCGTGTGCCGGACTGTCGTCCTTGCTGTTGCTGCCGTTCTCGCCGGTTGCGGAAGCGCGACGGATTCGACGACGTTCAAGGCCCCTGCGAATTTTACCGCGGCTGCCTCCGTCGGTCCGTTCATGCAGATGTGGAAAGGCCCGCAAGAGAGCGCGCTCATGCTGATGGCGCTTCCCACGAAGATCGATCTCGATAAAGCCGTGACCAGTTCCGACATCAAAGACGCCCAGATAAAAAAAGAGACCACGATTTCCATCTGCGGCAATCAGCCCGCGGTCTACGTTTCAATGATCGGCGAGCATGAGGCGTTTGGTTCGCCTTCGCCGGGCGGCGCGGTGCAAAAGCGCCAGATCGATTTTCTCGCGACCAACACGAACGGGAAAACCTACATGGCGATGTATATCCGCCCCCTCGGGGCTCCGGAAGATCCTGGTGCCGAGAGTGCTATCCACGACGTGTGTTCCAAGTGAGTTCGTCCCGCTCGTCGTCAGCTCGGGCCTAGCTGCCCGGGCAAATCGCGGCCCGGCCCTCCTCAGACCGGAACTAACTGCGGAGTTTTTGGGTATGGAGGGTGCATGCGCCAATGGATCACGGTCCCTCGGGATCGCTTGGAGATCGTGCAGGTTGCCGGAGCCGCGGCGGGCGACCAATTCCCGCAAGACGTCCGCAACGGCCTGACCGCTGCGCCGCGTGCACTCTCATCGAAATATTTCTACGATGATTTGGGCTCGGCGCTGTTCGATGCGATCACGTATCTTCCGGAATATTACCTGACCCGGGCCGAAACCGAGATTCTGCGTGAGTGGGGCTGGGAGATCGTGCGCGTCCTCGAGGAGCCGGTCGAATTTCTCGAGCTCGGCAGCGGAAGTGCGAGCAAGACGCGGCGGCTGATCGAGGAGGCCCTGCGCGTGCAGCCGACGCTGCACTACAGCCCGATCGATATCTCGCCCGACGCGTTGCGCGTTTCGTCGACGACGCTGGTCGAAAGCTTTCCGGGATTGAGAATCCGGGCGTACGCCGGTGACTACTTTACCGTCCTTGCTTCGGGCGCTCTGGCCTTCGAGCGGCGCGTACTCGCGATGCTGATGGGCTCGAACATCGGCAACTACGAGCCGCGTGCGGCACGCGAATTGATCGCGCTGCTCTCGCGGACGCTTCGCCCAGGCGATGGCCTCTTGCTCGGGGTCGATCGTAAGAAGGATCCCAAGACGCTGGAACTGGCCTACAACGATCCGACCGGCGTAACCGCGGCGTTCGATCGAAACCTGCTCGGACGCATCAATCGCGAACTCGGCGGCACCTTCGATTTGCGTGCCTTCGAGCACGTGGTCCACTACGACGAAAAGCTGGGCTGCGTCAATTCGTATTTGCAGTCGAAGGGCCGTCAGCAGGTGCGCATCGACGCGCTGGACTTGAACATCACGATTGAGGATGGTGAACGCATCCACACCGAATCGTCGTACAAGTACAACGACGCCGACGTCGCGGAGCTCGCGATCGCAAACGGCTTCGAGCTGCGCAAGACCTGGACCGATCGCGCTTCACGTTTCGCGCTGCATCTTCTGGTTCGTGCGGGTTAACTTCTCGAGTAGCCGCAGAGCGATGTCGACGCCGATTGCGAGCGTGCAGACGGCGATGCTTCCCGCCACGATCTCGTCCGTGTGGTGGAGCGTGAACCCGATGAAAATCAGCGATCCGAGGCCTCCCGCGCCGACGTAGCCGCCGAGCGTAGCGAGCGCGATCATCGCCACCGCCGCAATGCGCACGCCGCCGATGATAATCGGAAGCGCCTGCGGCAGCTCGACCCGGCCCGCGCGTTGCAGAGCCGACATCCCCATGCCGAGTGCCGCGTCGCGCTGCGCCGGGTCGACGGAGCGCACGCCCGCGACGACATTGCGCACCAGGACGAACTGCGCGTAGATTACGAGCGCGATGAAGACCGGCGCGGGCCCGAGGCCGACGACTTCTACGAGCAGCGCGAGGAGCGCGAGACTTGGGATCGTGTACAGGGCGCCTAGCGCGCCCAGGCCAATGCGCTCGGCTCGCCGATTGCGTGCAATGGCAAGACCGAGTGGTACGGCGATGGCTAGCGCCGTAGCGAGCGCGGCCGCAACGAGCGCGAAGTGCGCGAGCGCGAGCGTTGCGACGGCGGCGGGATGCGCTAGAAGGTATTTCACCGTTTTCGCGCCTCTTCGCGTAGACGCGCGATGGTCTCATCGGCCGCGAAGAGCTCGCGCACGAAGTCGTTCGCGGGGCGCGCGAGCACCTCGAGCGGCGTTGCACACTGTTCGATGCGCCCATCGCGCATGATGACGATGCGGTCGGCAAGGAGGAGCGACTCGTTGACGTCGTGCGTCACGAAGAGTGTCGTCGTTCCGGCGGTGCGCACGATTTCGTGCAACTCCCGCTGCAACGCGTGCCGGACGATCGCGTCGAGTGCGCCGAACGGCTCGTCCATCAAGAGTGCGCGCGGAGAGGCCGCCAGCGCGCGTGCGACGCCGACGCGCTGGGCTTCGCCGCCCGAAAGCTCGCTGGGATAGCGCGTGCGGTAACGGGCCGGATCGAGGCGCACGAGCTCGAGCATCTCGTCGACGCGCGCGGCGATGCGCGCGCGCTCCCACCCCAGGAGCGAGGGTACGACCGCGATATTCGCGGCAACGTCCATGTGTGCGAAGAGTCCGACCGCTTGGATCGCGTAGCCGATACCGCGCCGCATCAACACGGGATCGAGGTTTGCCGTATCGACGCCGTCGAGTTCGATGCGTCCGGCTTCGATCGGGACGAGGCGGTTCACGGTGCGCAGCAAGGTGCTCTTGCCGCTTCCCGAAGGACCGACCAGGGCGATGAACTCGCCCGGACGCACGTCGAGGTCGACGTTATCGACGGCGAGCCGCGCCGCACCGTCGTAGCGCGCACGGATTCCGAAGAGCCCGATCGATGCTCCGCTCATGCAATGCCTTTCAAAAATTCCGCCGCAACGTCGGCGGGATCGAGATCGCGGCTTTCGACCTGCGCGTTCATCGTTCGTGCAGCTACGCTGGTGAGCTTGGGTGAGATGGCGTCGAGCACCGGCGCGATACGCGGCTCCCGCGCGAGCGTCGCGGCGCGAACGAGCGGCGCAACGTTATAGGCCGGCCATAAATGCTTGTCGTCGTCGAGGACGACGAGCCGGTCGACCGCGATGGCGCCGTCCGTGGTGAACGCGGTTGCGACGTCGGCGTCGCCCTCCAGCAGCGCTTCGTATTTGAGCGCGATGTCATATGTGCGCACGGACTTGAAGCGGAAGCCGCCGTACACGCGCTGCAGACCCGGAATCCCGTCGGGCCGCGTGACGAATTCGGGAATCGTTGCCAGACGCAGGTTCGACGCCACCGTCGCAAGGTCGGAGAGCGTGCGCAGATGATAGCGTCGCGCGATCTGCGGGGTCGTGGCCAGCCCCTGCGAGTCGTTCATCGGCGAACGATCGAGCCACACGATGTCGTAGGCGCGCGCGAACGCGGCACGCACGTAGGCATAGCTTGCAGCCGGATCGCGGATCGGTTCGTGATGCAGGACGTCGATCAGCGCCGTTCCGGTATATTCCGGGTAGACGTCGATCTCACCGCGGGCCATCGCCGCCATCGCGATCTGCGTCGAGCCCAGATCCAAGCGGCGCACGACGCGCAACCCGGCCCGCTCGAGCGCTTGCGCGTAGATCTCGGCGATCACGATCGACTCGGTGAAGTTTTTCGAGCCGACCGCTATCGCGCCGCGCACCCCGCAGGCCGGGAGCGCGCACAGCGATGCGAGCGCGGCAATGGCGCGTGCGCGCGAGTGCATCATCGCCGAAATTCCACGGCGAGCGCCATCGCGGCGACGATTGCCGAGGCAATCGCGAGCAGACCGCCGTCGCCGGTTTGCAGACCGCGTACGATATCGTCGCCGAGTCCGCCGGCGCCGACGAACGTCGCGAGGGTCGCGCTGCCGATGACCTCAACGCTGGCGGTGCGCACGCCGGCAAGAGCAATCGGCAGCGCCAGGGGAACGACGACGCGCGCGAATCGCTGCCGCGCCGACATACCCAGGCCCCGCGCGACGTCCAGACTGGCTGCCGGGGTGGAACGTATCGCGACGTCGACGTTGATGACGATCGGCGGCAGCGCGAGCAGAGTGAGGGCGACGATCGCCGGCGGAACGCCGACGCCGAGCAACGGAACCAGCAGCGCGAGCACGGCGATGCTCGGAAGGGTGCGCCCCAGCGCGGCGGCTCCCAGAATCGGCGAGCGCGCCCAGCCGCGCGAGGCGGCCAGCAGGCCGAACGGTGCGCCGATGAGGCACGCAAGCCCCAGGGATCCCAGGGCCAGAAGCGCGTGACGCAGGGTGTCGGCGAAAAGCACGGACCACATTTCGCTAGACTTTATCCCCGCAAGGGCGAAATACCATCAAACGATGCTTTCGCAAGAAGAAGCTGCGCTCAAGTCGCTGCCGCTCTCGCTCGACGATCCCTCGTTGTACTTCAGCCGCGAACTTTCGTGGGTCGAGTTCAACGATCGGGTCCTGGAGGAGGCGCTCGACGCCGGCAATCCGCTCTTCGAGCGTTTGAAGTTCGTCGCGATCTACGGGACCAACCTCGATGAGTTCTTCATGATCCGCGTCGCGGCGATCAAGCAGCAAATCGAAGCTCAAGTCGTGCGGCGATCCGATGACGGGCGCCTGCCCGCCGAGCATCTCGCGGCGATCTCCGCCCGGCTGCGCAGCTCGCTCGCCGTCGAGACCCGGCTGCTAAACGAGGAATTGCTGCCCGCGCTCGAACGCGAAGGAATCAAGGTGCTGCGGATCGCCGAGCTTCCCGAGGAGCAGCAAGCCGTGCTCGAGCGCGTGTTCGACGATCGGCTCTTTCCGGTGCTCACGCCGCTCGCGGTCGACTCCGGCCACCCCTTCCCGTATATTTCGAACCTCTCGCTCTCGCTCGCGGTCGAACTCGAGGAGCCGACGGCCGAAGGCGTGGAGCTGCACTTCGCGCGGGTGAAGATCCCGCCGACGCTTCCGCGTTTCGTTCCGCTCGATGGCGCGCCCGAAGGCGAACGACACTTCGTGCTGATCGAAGATCTGATCGCGCACCACCTCGATGCACTCTTCCCCGGAATGACCGTGCGTGAGGCCTATCTTTTCCGCGTGACGCGCGACGCCGACCTGGACCTGCAAGAAGATGAAGCCGACGACTTGCTCCGCGCGATCGAATCCGAACTGCAGCGGCGCCGTTTCGGCGAGCCGGTTCGCCTCGAGATCGAGCGCGGGGTGCCGGAATACATGCGCGACCTGCTGCTGAAGGCGCTCGATCTCTCCGAAGTGGACTGCTACGAGGTCGACGGCATCGTGGCGCTCTCGGATCTGTGGCAAATCATCGGCCTGCCGGATTACGAGACGTTGCGCGATGCCCCGTTCCTGCCCGCGATCCCGCGCGCGCTCGTCGGGAAGACCGATCTGTTCGCGCTGATTCGCGAGGGCGATCTGTTGCTGCATCACCCCTACGAGTCGTTCGATCCGGTCGTGCAGTTCTTACAGCAGGCCGGTCAAGACGAGCAGGTCCTCGCGATCAAGGCCACGCTGTACCGCACCTCGGGCAA
>DATKPZ010000005.1:0-4881 GCA_035523815.1 Alphaproteobacteria bacterium | reverse complement strand
TTCATCGAAAGATTCCACGCACGCGTGGCGTGTGGTCGGAACGGTACGATCTTGCGAACGCGCGAGCTGCACCGTCTGTATTCCGGCCTCTTGCGCCGCGTCCAGCTCGGCTTCGTTGTCGGAAAAAAAGATCGCCTCGTTGGGCGGGACCGCGATTTCGCCCAGGATGCGCTCGTACGAAGAGGCCTCGCGCTTTCCCCCGATCGTCGTGTCGTAGAAACCGGAGAAGAGCGGGAGCAGATCGCCTGCGACGCTGTGACCGAAGAGCAGCTTCTGCGCCGGAACCGACCCCGATGAGTAGACGTACAACGCGACGCCGCCGTCGTGGAAGCGGCGCAGCGCATCGACGGCGTCCGGATAGAGGTGGCCTTGGATGCCGCTCGACTCGAAGCCTTGAACCCAAATTAGGCCTTGAAGCGTTTTGAGCGGCGTCACTTTGACGTCGCGATCGGCCCAGTCGTGCAAGGCCTCGAGGAGCGCGTCCAGATCGCCGCGCGGAAGGCCGGCTTCATCGGCCGTTTGATCGAGGATCTCCGCAACGATCGGGTCGCGCTCGCACTCGCGTACGTAAGCGTCCATCCGCGCCGTTGCAAACGGAAAGAGCACGTCGCGAACGAAAGCGATCGAGCCGACCGTACCTTCGATATCGATCAGCGCCGCGCGGGCGCGATAGTGCATTTAATCGAGCTTCGGGAAACCGCTTGCGATCGCATCGCCGGTGAAGTTCGCGACCCAGCCTTCTTGGTTGTTGAAAAGGCGAATCGCCGTGAACTCGGGATCCGGGCCCATGTCGAACCAGTGCTTCGTGCCCGCGGGGACGCTGATCAAGTCGCCCTTCACGCAGATCGTTTGATAGACGCGCCCGTTGAGATGCAGGTAGAAGGCGCCGCGGCCCTCGACGAAAAAGCGCACCTCGTCTTCGGAGTGCTGATGCTCGTCGAGGAACTTCTTGCGCATCGGCTCGGTGTTGGGCGTGCCGCGCTCGAGGCGAATCACGTCCATGGTTTGATAGCCGCACTCGGCGACGAGTCTGTCGATCGAGCTGCGGTACGCGTCGATGACGGCTTGCTGGTCCGCGCCCTTGGGCAACTGCGCGTCGGCTGCCCAGCGCTCAAAACGCACACCGACCGCGCGCAGTTCGTCCGCGATGCGCTCACCGTCGCTCGTCTCGAGGACGAGCGTCCCCGCATCCTTTTCATCATATACGCGAAGCGTGGTGGTCAGGGTCGTGGTCATCGGTGTAGTCTCCGTTCCTCTAGCGAACACTGGAGTAAGAACTCTAAGCCCTCGAGGTGACGTTGCGCATCCGTCATCGTGGCTCCCCATGCGTACAACCCGTGTCCCGCGAGGAGGTATCCGGGCACCGGCGGCTCGGCGGGCAGGGCGTTCTCGATGCGCGCGGCGAGGCGCGCGGTGTCTTGGTCGTTGGCAAAGACGGGCAGGCGCAGCGTGCTCTCGTGGGTGGTGACGCCGCTCAGGCTCTTGTGCATTTCGAATCCATCGAGCTCGACGAACCCTTGGGCCGCGTCGGCTCGTGAAAGGACGGTCGCAGCGACCGTGTGGACGTGCAGGACGGCCCCGACCCCGGCGTCGCGGCGGTAGCGGGCGACGTGAAGCGGCGTCTCGGCCGAGACGCCGGCCGGAAGCTCGCCGGCCAGCGGCACGGCGATCAGGTCCTGCGGGCGAATGTTCCCTTTGTCGATCCCCGAGCGCGTCACGGCGACGCTCGCGGTATCGATGCGGCGCGAGAAGTTCCCGGCTGTGGCCGGCACCCAGCCGCGCGCCGCAACGAACCGTCCGATCGCGGCAAGATCGGCGGCAACTTCGGCGGGCACGGCGACGTCGAGCATGGCGTCCATTCTAACATGGCCGCTCAAGCGGGCTGAATTGATCGAAATTTGAGCACTAGGCCGGGCAGTTGGCACACCACGGGGCCACGATCTGCGCTAGAGTATGAAATCAGTGGAACGCACAACGGAACCCAAGATCGTGCTCCTGGTTCGGCTGCTAAGCGCGATCGACGAGGGTCGGCACTCGTTCGAAAGCCTCAAAGACCGGATCGCCGAAGGCGCCAAGCGCCCGAGCACCCGCAGCTTGCGCCGCTACCTTGCGGTGCTGGCCGATGCCGGCTTCCCCTGGTACTTCGACCGCGCGACCAACGCGTACCGTTTCGCCGCAGGCTACAGCTTGCGCCGCTTGGACCTCTCGAACGGCGAACTCTTCGGCCTGGTCGCGCTGCGTTCGTTCGGTGCTTCCATCGGCGGCGCCATCGGCGCCTCGATCGACGAAATCACCGATAAGCTGCTGGGCTCGGCGCGCAGCGCTGTGCGCGCCAGAGTGGACGCTCCCTCGCCGGTAGCGTTTCGCCTCTCCGAGATTCAACTCGATGAACACGGCGAGCGCGCGTTCAGCTTGTTTGCGGCCGCCGAACGCTCCTCGCGCAGCGTGCAATTCGTCTATCAGGACAAAGAAGGTAACCGCAGCACGCGCGAAGCCGATCCGTACGGGTTCGTGGTGAGTTCGGGCCGCATCTATTGCGTCGCCTACGACCACGCGCGCCGCGACAAGCGCGTCTTCGCGATCGACAACGTCAGCGACGTGCACGTGAGCGCGCACACGTTCACCAAGCCGCACGACTTTAACGTGGATGCATTCGCTGCCGATTCGATCAGCGGCGTCATGCACGGCGGCCAAGCAACGCCCGTACGGGTCCGCTTCGCGTCGCGCGTCGCAAAGGCGGCGGTAGCGGCTCGCGTCGTCGCCGAACGGCAGATCGAGCGTTTGGATGACGGCAGTGTCGAGATCGAGTACCGGGTCAGCGATGCGGACGAGCTCGCGCGGTGGGTGCTCGGCTGGGGCGCGCAGGCCGAGATTCTCGGGCCGCCCGACGTGCGCGACCGCGTGGCGATGCTTACCCGCGAAATCGCCTCGAAGTATTCCGGCGCGATCGCGCAAGCGCTGGCGTAAAACAAAACTCGCCGGCACAAGGCCGGCGAGTTTCGACGTATTCGCGCACCGGGGTCGCCTATCGGGCTCCCGGGTGGGAGAGCCTGACTGACGTCAACGGCGGTTCGATCGTCGCCGCGGATGGCTACCAGCGCAGCCATCACACGTAGTGCTTTCGATCGCGACCGATACGTGCGTCGCCCTTCGATGAATTCGAAGTGAGGAGATGGTAGCACCGCGCCTGCGGCGCTTCAAGGGCGTGCGCGCGCTCGCCCACACGCTATCCACAAGTTTTTTGCGGTTATGCACGGCAGGCGTCGGGTTATCCACTCGGAAGTACGCTTCATCCATGTCACAAACGGTCTCTGCGCAGCCGGTCGAACTCGACGGCCGTCATTTGAGCCTCGAGGCAATCGAGGCGGTCGCCCTTGGCGCCCGGGTTACGATCGCGCCCGCCGCGCGCGAACGCGTGGCTCGAGCGCGCGCATTCGTCGACGAACGCTTTGCGAGCGGGCATGCAATTTACGGCGTCACGACGGGGTTCGGTCGACTTGCCAACGTGCAAATCGATCCGTCGGATGCTGCAGCTTTGCAGTTAAATCTCGTGCGGTCGCACGCATCGGGCACCGGAGCGCCGCTCGAGGAACGCTTGGTGCGCGCCGCGGGCGTGCTGCGCGTAAACTCGCTGGCGGCCGGACATTCCGGGGTGAAGCTCGAGACACTCGACCTGTTGGCCGAGCTGCTCAATCGCGGCGTGACGCCGGTGGTTCCCGCGCAGGGCTCGGTCGGCGCAAGCGGCGATCTCGCGCCGCTCGCGCACATGTCGCTTACGCTCATCGGCGAAGGCGAGGCGATTTTCAAAGGCGAGCGATTGCCGAGCGCGCTCGCCCTCGAGCGCGCCGGTTTGCGCGCGGTGACGCTCGGTCCTAAAGAGGGCCTCGCGCTCATCAACGGGACGCAGGTCATGACCGGAATCGCGGCGCTGGGCGTTCTGCGAGCGCAGCGACTGGCGGCGGCGGCCGACGTGATCGGCGCGATGTCGCTCGAAGCGTTCTTGGGAACCGACCGCGTCTTCGACCGGCGGCTCAACGACCTGCGACCGCATCCGGGTCAAGGACGCGTCGCGGCAAATCTACGCGTGCTGCTCGCGGGCTCCGAAATCATGCTTTCGCATCGCGAGTGCGGTCGCGTGCAAGATCCGTATTCGTTTCGCTGCATTCCGGTCGTGCACGGCGCGGTCCGCGATGCGATAACCTACGCGCGCACGGTGACGCAAATCGAGGCGAATTCCGTCACCGACAATCCGCTCGTCTTTCCCGAAGACGGCGAATTTCTTTCGGGCGGAAATTTTCACGGCGAGCCGATTGCGCTCGCCATCGATTTTCTCAAATTCTCGATTTGCGAGCTCGCCTCGATCGGCGAACGGCGTCTGTATCTTTTGCTCAACGCCGAGGACCGCGGGCTGCCGCTGTTTCTCACCGGGCGATCGGGTCTGCAGTCGGGGCTGATGATCGTGCAATACGCCGCCGCCGCGCTGGTCAACGACAACAAAGGCTTGGCGTGGCCCTCGAGCGTTGATTCGATCCCCACCTCGGCCGGGCAAGAGGATCACGTGAGCATGGGCATGACCTCGGCCAACAATCTCGTCCGCGTGCTCGACAACGTGGAAGGCGCGCTCGCGTGCGAGCTTCTCGGCGCGTTGGCCGCCACGGATTTCCGGCGACCGCTGCGCTCGGGGGCGGGCACGCATGCCGCATACGACCGCGCGCGCGAACGCATCGCGCCCTGGACGATGGATCGCGTGCCGGCGCCGGACATCGAGGCGGCCCGCGAGCTTATCGCCAGCGGGGACCTCGTCGACGCGGCCCAAACGGCGATCGGCGAACCGCTGTAGGTGCTCACCGTCGTCATCCTCGCGGCCGGACAGTCGATGCG
>DATKPZ010000004.1:0-6230 GCA_035523815.1 Alphaproteobacteria bacterium | reverse complement strand
GGCGGGTTACGAGCACTATGAGATCAGCAACTTTGCGCGGCCGTCGCATCGCTGCGCGCACAACGAAAACTACTGGCGTAACGGCGAGTACGCGGGTTTCGGGGTAGGGGCTGCATCGTATCGGGACGGCGAGCGCAGCGTGCATACGCGCGATCTCGACGCCTACCTTGCGGCGGCAAGCGCGGGGCGGCCGGTTCCGGGCCAAACCGAACGCCTGAGCGGCATCAAGGCCGTGGGCGAGGCGATCATGATCGCCCTGCGCACGGCGCAAGGGGTTGCGCTGGGCGAGTTCAAAGAGCGATACGGCGTCGACGTAGCCGAGCGATACGCTCCCGTCGTCGCCCGGTACGAAAGCGATGGCCTACTCGAGCGCCGCGGCGATCGGCTCGTGCTGACCAGGCGCGGGCGGCTTTTCGCTAACGACGTGTGCGGAGCGTTTGTGGTATTCGAATGACGACAGGAAACTTGTCCGCGACCGTGCTGCGCACCGTCTTCGCAATCGTATTTTCGTTTACGGGCTTCCTGCTCGGCCGCGAACTCTACACCAACGTGCTCTCGCTGCACTTTGCAAGCGATTGGTTGCAATGGACGATGATGATCCTCTCGCCGGTCGTAGGGGCGTTGATCGGAATTGCAGTGGCGCCGGTCGGCCAATCGTTCTTCGAGGACGAGCTCAATCTCGTCGAGCACGCGATCGAGCGCCTTGCCCCGGCCGAAATCGCCGGCGGCGCCGTGGGATTGCTGGTCGGCCTGGGGACCGCGCTCTTGATCAAGAGCATCCTCTTCGAATTCATCTCGATTACCGGACGCGCCGGCAGCTATCTCGCGATCTTGCTCTACCTCATCGTTACGATTTTCTTTGCGTATCTGGGTGCTCGCGTCGGTGCCAAGACGAGGTTGCTGCCGCTCGCCTTCAAAGAGAGCGGCGCGCGTGGAGGAGGAGCAAAAATTGTCGACACCTCGGTCATCGTCGACGGACGGATCGTCGAAATCGTGCAAAGCGGATTTATCGAAGGCGTCCTGATCGTTCCGCGCTTCGTGCTGCGCGAGCTGCAAGCGATCGCCGATTCGGAGGACCCGCAGCGCCGCACGCGCGGGCGGCGCGGGCTCGAAGCGCTCACCAAACTGCAAGAAGCGCGCGTGATCGAGATCAACGAGCGAGATTACGACGACCTTCCTCCGGGAAGCGTCGATGCGAAGCTCGTGCGCCTCGCGCGAGAGCTGCAGGGCCGGCTATTGACCAACGACTACAATCTCAATCGCGTCGCTCAAGTCGAGGGTGTCGAGGTCCTCAACATCAACGAACTGGCCAATGCGGTCAAACCCGTCGTGCTCCCCGGTGAGGAGCTTCACGTGCACGTGATCCGCGAGGGGAAAGAGTCGCATCAAGGCGTGGCTTACCTCGATGACGGAACGATGATCGTGATCGAACAAGGGAAGCGGCTCGTCGGAACGAGCACGGACGTCGTCGTAACCAGCGTGTTGCAAACGGTTGCGGGGCGAATGATCTTCGCGCGACCCAAATCCGCGAGCGCGGCGGTGCGATGAACTGGGGCGCAGTCATCGTTGCAGCCGGACGCGGAACACGCTTCGGCCGGCCCAAACAGCTCGTCGAGATCGCCGGACGCCCGATGCTCGCGTGGTCGGTGCAAACCTTTGCCTCGATGTCCGAGATCGGCGAAATCGTCGTCGTAACCGAACGCGAATGGCTGGGCGCGGTCGAGGACGTGACGCGGGCTCAGGCGGCGAGGTGCGCGCTAACCGTCGTGGGCGGCGGGGCGACACGCCAGGCCAGCGTGCGCTGCGGTCTTGCGGCGTTGCCGGCATCCTGCGACGCCGTGCTGGTGCACGACGGCGCGCGTCCGCTGGTGCGCGCGGACGACGTGCGTGCGGGCATGCGCGAGGTTCGCCCGGGGCGAGCCGCGGTTTTAGCTGCGCCGGTCGTCGACACGATCAAAGTCGTGGATCCGCGCACGATGCTGGTGCTGCGGACGCTCGATCGCGGGACCCTTTGGGCCGCGCAGACTCCGCAGTTTGCGATGCGCGAAGAATTGGTGCGCGCGCACGATGTCGCATCGGCCGCCGCGCTCGAAGCAACCGACGATGTCGCGTTGCTCGAATCGATCGGGATCGACGTCGCCGTCATTCCCGGGAGCGCCGAGAACTTCAAGGTCACGCATCCCGGCGATGTCGCACGCGCGGCGGTGCTGCTGCAATGACGCAACGCGGAGAATGCCGCGTCGGGCATGGATTCGACGCACACCGCCTGGTAGAGGGTCGCCGTTTGGTTCTGGGCGGCATTACGGTGCCGCACGATCGCGGGGCTCTAGGCCACTCGGATGCCGACGTTCTCGCGCACGCGCTTTCGGACGCGCTGCTCGGAGCCGCGGCGTTAGGGGATCTTGGCGGGCATTTTCCGGACAGCGATCCCAAGTGGAAGGACGCGGATTCGATCGTGCTGCTCGAGGCCTGCGCCGCGCGCGTTCGCGCGGCAGGCTACTCTATCGTGAATCTGGATGCGACGATCGTCGTGGAGCGCCCGAAGCTCGCGCCGTATATTGGGGCCATGCGCGAACATCTCGCGACGCGGCTGAACTTGCCGCTCGAGCGCGTCAGCGTCAAGGCGAAAACGAGCGAAGGCATGGGCTATACGGGCGACGGCACTGGAATCGCCGCGTTCGCGGTCGCGTCGCTCGAGCGTGGGACGTAGATGGCGACCATCACTCGTGCGCAACTCCTGACGGCAATGCAGCGCTGGGGCTTTCTCGAAGACCCCGCGCCGGATGCCGCGCTGCGCTGGATCGACATCTTTCTCGAAGCCTACGGCGATCGGCTCTCGCGCGTCGACGACGCGTTCTCCCACGTGGCCGAGCTGCGTGCCGAGTCGTGCGTAATTCCCGCTCTCGAGCTGGAACGCTTGCGTACGCGGCCGGTGTTATTCTTTCTCGACTCGGTCGGACAGTACGTCGATCACCAGCCCGAACTGCGCGGGTTGCCGCTTGCGCATGACGTTCCGGCGATTGCCGATGAATTCGGCATCGCGCACGGCGACGCGTTCGCCGCGTTGCGCATGGCGCTGACCGGCGCGAGCGAGGGGCCGCCGCTCGAACTGCTCTTTCCTTTGCTCGGCCACGATCGCATCTTGATTCGCCTCGGCGCGGTGAGTTCGCGCTTGTTGCACGGGCGCGGTCTCGAGCCGATTAAATTTGGCCCGGATGGAAAACCGTTCGAGACGATCGACGCGCGAAAGCCGGACGAATAGATGAATCCCTGCGAGTTGACCGGTAGGTTAAACTAGTGGCAATGGCCGGACCGATCGACACCTTTTTCAGCGACTTACGCGCCCCCCTGGAACGCGACCCCGCCGCGCGCGGTTGGGTCGACGTGATCTTTTCCTATCCCGGCTTTCATGCGCTCACCGCCTACCGCGTCAATCATCGGCTATGGCAAGCGGGCATGCCGCACCTCTCGCGCTGGCTTTCGCACGTTGCGCGCTTTCTTACCGGCATCGAGATTCACCCCGGTGCGACGATCGGGCAGGGGGTGTTTATCGATCACGGCATGGGCGTCGTGATCGGAGAGACCGCGCAGGTCGGCGACGGCTGCACGATTTACCAGGGCGTCACGCTCGGGGGCACGAGTTTGGCGCACACGAAGCGCCATCCGACGCTGGGTAAGAGCGTCACCGTCGGAGCGAGCGCCGTCGTGCTGGGCGCGATCGTGGTTGGTGACAATGCGCGAATCGGGAGCGGATCGGTCGTGGTGCGCGACGTGCCGGCCAACGCGACCGTTGTCGGAATTCCGGCGCACGTCGTCGCGCAGGACGGGAAGCCGGTACGCGCGGTCCCGGATCGCCCGCAGGTCGAGATGCCCGATCCCAACGCCGACGCCATCAATCACTTGCAGCGCCGGCTCGAACAGCTCGAGGCCCGCTTAGCACAGGTCGAACGCGAAAACGGCGAAGAGACCTGGTCGTGGGTCATCTGAAGCTCTACAACACTCGTACCCGTTCGCTCGAAACCTTCAGGCCGCTGCGCGGAAACGCGGTGCGAATGTATGTCTGCGGGCTCACCCCGTCGGCGCAGGCCCATCTGGGCCACGCGCGGTCCTTTCTCTTCTTCGATCTGCTGCGCCGGTACCTACGGCACAAGGGCTACGACGTTACCTACGTGCAGAACGTCACCGACATCGACGACCGCAGCATCAATCGCGCGCGCGAGACCGGCGAAGACTGGCGCGAGATCGTTCGCGGCTATTATCGAGAGTTTCACGAATCGATGCGCCGTCTGGGCGTCATGGAGCCCGACGAAGAGCCGTACGCAACGGCTTATATCCCACAAATACAAGCGATGATTCGCGAGTTGATCGAGCGCGGAAATGCTTACGCCGTTGCCGACGGCATCTACTACAAGGTACGCAGCTTTCCGCGTTACGGCGAACTCAGCAATCGTAAGATCGATGAGCTCGAGGCGGGCGCTCGCATCGAGGTCGGCGAGTATAAGGAAGATCCGCTGGATTTTGCGCTCTGGAAGTTCGCCAAGCCGGATGAACCCAAGTGGCCGTTCGAGCCGTACGGCGACGGACGCCCGGGGTGGCATATCGAGTGCTCGGCGATGTCGCGCGCGTTGCTCGATACGCAAGGGGTAGGGTTCGATATTCACGGCGGCGGAGCGGATTTGATCTTTCCGCACCACGAGAACGAGATAGCCCAAAGCGAGCCGATCATGCGACATCCGCCGATGGCGAACATCTGGGTGCACGGCGGATTGCTCAATTTCGATGGACGAAAGATGTCGAAGTCGCTTGGCAACTTCGAGCCGTTGGTAGACCTGCTCGCGCGCCACGACCCGCAGGCAATTCGCCTCGCGTTTCTGACGACCGGCTACAGCAAGGTGATGAACTTCACCGAAGAGTCGCTGGCGGCGGCATATGCGACGCTCGATCGGCTCAAAAAGACGTTTCGCGCCCTGAGCGCGTTACCCGCGGCGAAACCGGTCGCGACGGGATTGCTCGAACGCATGGAGGCCGCGCTCGATGAGGATATGAACACCTCGGTTGCGCTTGCCGAACTCTTGCAATGGACTCCCGCGCCCGGAAGCGGCGAGGAATTCGGACGCGCGCTCTGGCTCCTGGGCCTCGAACCGAACGACGACTGGTCGCGCGTTCCCGATCGCGCGTTGCCCGCGGATCTCCTCGAACGCTTGCGTGCGAACCTCGGCGAGGAGCTGTCCCTCAACGGCACGAGCGCGGAAGAAGCGATCGCCTTGGTGCTCGAGGCGCGTGCCCTAGCGCGCGCAAACAAAGACTGGGCTGCGTCGGACCGTTTGCGCGATGCACTTGCGAGCGCCGGCATATCGATCAAAGATTCCAAAGACGGGACGACATGGACCGTCGCAGAGTAAAGCCGGGCGCGCCGCGCCGCACCGGCGGCCCGCCCCGCAAACCGCGGCTCGACTTCGATGACGTGATGTACGGGATTCATGTCGTCGAGGAGGCGCTGAGTTCGGGCGAGGAGCTGCGCGTCATTCACGTGTCCGACGAACGCAAGCGCGACCCGTTACTGCGTAAGATCATCGCACAAGCCAAGGAGCGCAACGTGCCCGTGCGCTTCGAGGGGCGCGCATTTTTCACGCAGCTCCCGTTCAAGACGCATCAGGGCGTGGTCGCGGTCGCTCCCCCATACGATTACGCAAGCCTCGCCGAGGTCATCGGGTCGAAGAAAACCGGAGAGGCGCTCTTCGTGATTCTCGACCACTTGACCGATCCGCACAATGTCGGGGCGATCATTCGCACCGCCGAATGTGCCGGGGCCGACGCCGTCATCCTGCCCGAGCGGCGTTCAGCGGGCGTCAACGCGACCGTCCGCAAAGCCGCGGCCGGCGCGACCGGCTACCTGCCCGTCGTGCGAGTGGCCAACGTGAACGAGGCGATCCGAACCTTGAAGAAGGCCGGAATCTGGGTGGCGGGAGCCGATGCGGGCGAGGGATCGGTCCCCATGGGCCAGGCCGACTTCGATCGCGACCTTGCCCTGGTCATCGGGGCCGAGGGTGAGGGGCTGGCTCCGCTGGTGCGGCGGGAATGCGATTATTTGGTCAGCGTCCCGATGCGGGGGCGCACCGAATCGCTCAACGCCTCGGTGGCCGCCGGGGTGCTGCTCTACGAGGCCCTCCGCCAGCGAACCCGCTAACCTTGCCTGCCGGATCCACGCTTGACGGCGGGAGGACCCCCTC
>DATKPZ010000003.1:0-29077 GCA_035523815.1 Alphaproteobacteria bacterium | reverse complement strand
CCTGCGGCGCATGCAGTTGCAAGAAGCGCTGGCGGACATCGTCGCCGCCGTTCACGCTACGGCGGTTCTCGTGACGCACGACATCGAAGAAGCGCTCTACCTCGCCGATCGCATCCTGGTGCTCGGCGGATCGCCCTCGCGCATCGCGCTCGAAATCAGCATCCCAGCGCATAAGCGTCGCAACCGCGACGCCAATCTCAATAGCGAACGCAGCACCTTGTTTCATGCGCTCTCGGGTGAGGAGAACCGGGAACAAGAATCGGCGTAGCTCACTCTTGTCATTGGCATCGCCGCGCGTGATAGACACGCGTGGGGATGCTATGGCAGGGCACCGGCCTGATACACCGAGTGCCGAGGGTTCGAGTCCCTCCATCTCCACCCCGTTTCAAGAATACGGGAGGTGTGTTAACCTGGTACCGTATCAGGCCGGTGCTAACCGCCGAAGAAGGCCGCCTCAGCGATGAGGCGGCCTTCTTGTTTTTCCCTCGCCCCTCGACTACGCGGGATGACAAGTGGGGGAGCTACGCTCGGGTGACAAGGCGTTACGGTTCCCAGCGCAGGTCGGGTTGACGCGCGGCGCGCGTTTCGTCGACGCGCCCGACGACGGTCGTCACCGGGGCAGCGGCGAGCGCAGCCGGATCGCGTTTGGCCTCCTCGACGATGTCGCGCAGCACCGCGACGAAGTAGTCGAGCGTTTCTTTCGACTCGGTTTCGGTCGGCTCGATCATCAAACATTCCGGGACGAGCAGCGGAAAGTACATCGTCGGCGCCATCATCCCGTGATCGAGCAGCGCCTTGGCGATATCCAGCGCCTTCACGCCGGTCGCTTTCTTCAATTCTTGTGCCGAGGCGACGAACTCGTGGCGGCAGATCTCCGGATACGGCGTGTCGAGAAACTCCGCGACCTTCACGCGCACGTAGTTGGCGTTGAGCACGGCCAGTTGCGAGACGCGCTTGAGTCCATCGGCGCCGTTGGCATAGATATACGCAAGCGCGCGCACCGCGTGCGCAAAGTTGCACCAGAATGAACGCATCGGCCCGATCGACTTTGGCCGGTCGAAGTCGAGCGAGAAAGTAAACCCGTCAGAGGGCGCCCCGCCGCCGTTGTTCGGAATCGCACGCACGACCGGCGTGGGCAGGTACTCCACAAGATGCGCGGCGACGCCGACCGGACCGTGCCCGGCTCCGCCGCCGCCGTGGGGAATCGTGAACGTCTTATGCGTGTTGAGATGCATGAGGTCGAAGCCCATGTCGCCGGGACGCACGTTGCCCATGATCGCGTTCGCGTTGGCGCCGTCGTAGTACATCAAACCGCCGACGTCGTGAACGGCGGCCGCGATCTCGGCGATCTGATCTTCGAAGAGCCCGAGGGTGTTCGGGTTGGTCATCATGCAGACCGCCGTGTCGGGTCCGAGGACTTTCTGAATCTCCTCGACGCTGACGCGCCCGCGCTCGTCGCTCGGCAGCGAAATCACTTTGAACCCGCACATCGCCGCCGAAGCCGGATTCGTCCCGTGCGCGGTGTCGGGCACGATCACTTTGTCGCGTTTGGTCTCGCCGCGATCCTTGAAGTACTTCTTGGCGATCAGCAGCGCCGCGAGCTCCGCGTGCGCGCCGGCCGAGGGGTTGAGCGAGAACGCGGCCATCCCGAAGAGCGACGCCAGCGACCGCTCGAGCTCGTACATGACCTGCAACGCGCCTTGCGAGAGTTCGTCGGGCGTGTACGGATGCAACTGGGCGAATTCGCGCTTGCCGGCCATCGCGTCGTTGACGCGCGGGTTGTACTTCATCGTGCACGACCCCAGCGGATAAAACCCTAAGTCGATGCCGAACGTGCGCTGCGAGAGTTTGGTGAAATGGCGCACCACTTCCAACTCGCTGTTGTCGGGCAGCGGCAAGTCCGGGCGCAGAACCTCCTTGGGAAGGAATTGCTCGAGCGGCTTGCCCTCCTCCACGTAGCGGTTAGCGCGCCCCTCTTGTCCGAGCTCGAAAATCAACGGACTTGCCGTGCGGTCAAACGCTTGCGTGGACACGAACGATCTCTCCCAGAGCGGCGGCAAGTTGGTCGATCTGCGCGGTGGTCGTCAGTTCGGTGGCGTTCATCAGGATGCAGGTCGAGAGGTCCGGATACCAGCGCCCGAGATCCACGCCACCGAGAATTTTGCGCTCTTGAAGTTTGGCCAGCACGTCGCGAGCGGGCTGATGCACATCGACGACGATCTCGTTGAAGAACGGCGCCGTGAATTTGAGGTCGACGCCGTCGAGCTTCGAGACCGCGGTCGCGAGCTCACGCGAGCGCTCGAGATTGAGCGCCGCAACGTCGCGCAGACCGGTCTTCCCCATCAACGCTAGATAGATCGTAGCGATCAGCGCGCAGTGGGCCTGGTTGGTGCAAATGTTCGAGGTTGCGCGCTCGCGGCGGATGTGTTGCTCGCGCGCCTGGAGCGTCAGCACGTACGCGGTGCGGCCTTTTCCGTCAACGCTCTTCCCGACGAGACGTCCCGGAATCCGCCGCATGTGTTCCTTGGTCGAGGCGATAAAGCCGACGTACGGTCCGCCGTAGGCCATCGCAACGCCGAAGCTCTGCGCTTCGCCGACCACGATCTGCGCACCCCACGACGCCGGCGTTGCCAACGCCGCAAGCGAGATCGCCTCCGAAACGACGGCGATCGGCACCGTCTCGCTTTCGCTCACGGCCTGGCGTGCGGCCGCACCGAGCGAATCGACGTTTCCGAAGAAGTTGGGTGACTGCAGTGCGACCGCTGCGTACTGCTTTGACGCGACTGCGGCGGCTAGCGCCGGCATGTCGGTCGTGCCGTCCTTCGTCAGCGGAAGTTCGTCGATCTGCACGTCGAGCCCATCGCAGTACGTCTTGAGCACCGCGCGATAATTCGGGTCGATCGCGCGCGAGACGAGCACTTTCTTGCGGCCATTTTCATTCAGCGCCATGATTGCGCCCTCGGCCAGCGCGGTGGCGCCGTCGTACACCGAGGCGTTGGCGATATCCATCCCGGTCAAGAGGCAGATGTAACTCTGCCACTCATAGATCGCCTGCAAATAGCCTTGGGACACTTCGGCTTGGTACGGCGTATACGCGGTGAGAAATTCGCCGCGCATCGCAAGCGTCGCGATCGCGGGCGGAGCGTAGTGCCGATATGAGCCCGCGCCCAGGAACGACGTATAGTCGACGCCGGCGTTCTTTGCTGCAAAGTGCTCGAAGCGCCGCGCAATCTGATATTCCGGGAGCGCGGGAACCACGTCGAGCTGCGCCTTGAGCGCGATCGATTCGGGAACCACCAGCAGATCGTCAAGCGAGCCGACGCCAATGGCGGCGAGCATCGCCTTGATATCTGCTTCTGTATGGGGAGTATACATTTAGAAGGCGCTCCGCTCCAAGCTCCGCGCCCCCCACTTCGTGGGGCCCCCGTTCCAGGGGGTGCATTCAATCTGAGTGACGAGCATGTGATTCCCCTTGGGCACCCCCAAACAACGTTTTAATCGTGCGCTATCTTCTCGTAATCGGTTGCGGAGAGCAGATTGCTTTTCTCGGCGGAGTCTTTGAGCTTCACTTTGAAGAGCCAGCCGGCGCCGTACGGATCGCGATTGACCGCCGCCGGATCGGCTTCGAGCGCCGCGTTGATCTCGAGCACTTCGCCGCCTACCGGCGTAAAGAGGTCGGAGACCGCCTTTACCGATTCGACGACGCCGATATTGCCGAACTGATCGATCGCCTTACCGACTCGCGGCAACTCCACGTAGACGATGTCGCCAAGCGAGTTCTGCGCGTAGTCGGTGATGCCGATGGTCGCCATATCGCCTTCGATCTTCACCCACTCGTGCTCTTTGCTGTACAAAAGGTTCTCCGGTTGCGCCACGTCTGTTCTCTCTCCTATTTGGCCCGTTTATAAAAAGGCAAAGGCACGATCGTCGCCTCGTGCCGCGTTCCGCGAATGTCGACCTCGACCACCGTTCCCTCGGTTGCAGCCTCTTTCGCCAGCAGCGCGGTGGCAATGTTCTGCCCGCCTACCGACGGCGCCATCGAACCGCTGCGAATCTCGCCGACCGGCTTTCCGTCATAATAGACCGCGTAGCCTTCCCGCGCCGGAGCCCGGCCCTTCATGATCAGGCCGGCAACGCGCGAATAGTCGTCGCGGTGCATCTGCTCGACCAGCGCGTTGCGGCCGATGAATTCGGGCTTGCTCGTTTTGAGCGCCCACTGCAGCCCAGCTTGCACCGGGGTGATCTCTTCGGTCAGCTCGTGCCCATACAACGGCATGCCCGCTTCAAGCCGCAGCACGTCGCGCGCGCCCAGACCGCATGGTTCGAGGCCGGCACCAGCATTGTCGCGCAACATCGTGCTCCAAATCTCCGGTGCGTGTTCCCCGAAAACAAAGAGCTCGAAGCCGTCCTCGCCGGTGTACCCGGTGCGCGCGATGACGGCCGGACGTCCGTAGACGTTGCCCTCGGCGCAAAAGTAATACTTCAGATTGCTCAAATCGACGTCGACGTGCGGCTGCAGCATCGCGAGCGACTTGGGCCCTTGAATCGCGATCAGCGCATTGCGCCCGTGCAGATTCTCGAGCCGCACGCCTTCGGCAATGTTCGCGTTGAGGTGCGCCCACATCTTCTCGGCGTTAGCGCCGTTTACGACGAGGAGCCAGCGCTCGTTCAAACGATAGAAGATCGTATCGTCGTGGGCGCCGCCTTGCGCGTTGCAAAAGATGTTGTACCGCGCCTGCATCGGCTTCATCGTTTCGACCGCGTTGATCGTCAGGGTCTCCGCCCACGGCGCGACGTTCGGGCCATCGAGCACGAACTGCGCCATGTGGGAGAGGTCGAACAGCCCGGCGCGGTGGCGTACTGCGTCGTGCTCCTTGAGGATGCTCGTATATTGAACCGGCATTTCGAATCCGGCGAACGGCACGAGCCGAGCTCCATGCTTGCCGTGCTCGTCGTAAAGCGCCGTGCGGCGCAGGCCGGTCGACGTGCTCATGGTTTCGGCGCCTCCTCGGGATAGGTATTGAGAAAATTGAGCGTCGTATGCGCGACGAGCTTGCCGTTGCTCTTCACTTCGACTTCACCGTAGCAAATGCGACGGCCCGCACGCAGAACTCGCGCCTCGGCGATAAGATCGTGCGGCGGCAGCGCCGGCGCAAGAAAGTTGCATTGGAGCGACACGGTAACCGTGTCTTGCTCTCGACCGTAGATGGAAGAAAGCGCCACGTAAAAGACGGTATCGCACAGGCTTACGATCGCGCCGCCGTGCACGGCGCCCGTACCGTTGGCGATTTCGGGACGATAGGGCATGCGCATCGTCGCCTTGCCGTGCTCGACGCTTTCGAGCTTGAGGTCGAGCAAGGCCACGAAGTGCGACTTCTCCTTTTCCCAGCGGTGCGGCGCCGAGGTGAAATCGGGATGCATCCGGTCCTTAGAATACTGGGCCATCGGCCGCCAACGCACGACGTAGGTAGAGGGGCAGCGAAAAGAGCCGCCGGTGCGTCTGCCCGTCGTAGAAGAAATTCTCGCCTCGGAGCTGCGCGCAATACCCCTCGACGGCGGCAGGATCGAGCCTCGCCAGATCGACCGTGTCGCTGCACGCGAGAAACGCCCAGTCGGTGTCGAACGCGGGAACGTACGTGAAGAAGGACGTTACGTGCCTATAATGGCGTCGCAGCGTGCGCGCCATTTTGCAGTGCAGCGAGTAATTGTGGAACGCCGCGGTGCTGGCTTGCAAGACGTAGATGCCGCCGTCGGTCAAGCGTGACTTGATCAGGCGAAACACCTCTTCGTTGAAGAGGAAATTGCTCGGCGAGTCTTCGAGCGGTTCGGTGAGGTCGGAAACGATCACGCCGTAGCGCTCGTCGTGCTCGCGCATGTAGGCGAGCGCGTCACCGATCACGACGTTAGCACGTGGTTCATCGAAGGCGCCCGCGGCCCATTCGGGCAGATATTTTTTGGAGAGGTCTACCACCAAACCGTCGATGTCGACCATGGTGCAGCGTTTCACGCCCGGGTGACGCAGAACTTCGCGCAAGGTCGCACCCTCGCCGCCGCCTAGAATGAGGACTTCGCTGCGGTCCGCCGCTCCGGCCAGCGCCGGATGCACCAGCGTCTCGTGGTAGATCTTCTCATCGCCCTGCGAGCTCTGCGTATCCCCGTCGAGGATCAGCATCTTCCCGAACACGGGCGTCGAGATCACGGCGACTTGCTGAAAATCGGAGCGACCCGAGAAATAAACTCTCTCGATCGCGTGATGGTGGGCTTCGGTGGGAGCGGACTCCTCAACGTACCACTGCCAGTGTTCAGTCTTCGGCATTGCGGGCTGGCAGCTTCGCGAAAAGAAATGGGCGCCCCCGCGGGAGCGCCCTTTTTCGGTCCAGCGAGGCGTTACGTAGGCGTCTCGTAGAGGGCAAAGACGTAGACGTCGTTCGCGGTGAAAGTCAGCGGCGTGCTCGGGTTCGGATAGTACAGCGTCTGACCGCTGTCCGTCGCGGCGCCGAGAAACGCTGCGGACCAGGCGTTATGACCGCTAGGGAACGCTGCGTCGTTGGTGTAGATCGCGCCGAAGAAATTATAGCCCACGGCCGTGTCGGCCGGTGCAAGCGTGAACTGGAACTGCGGATACGACGGGAACTTTAAGGTCGCGCTCGGCTGGAACTCCACGTAGTACAAAGCGGTCCCGCTTGCGGTGAATCCCGGCACCCCCGAGGGGGGCGCCGTCGAGCCCGAGATCGCGAGGTTCCCGCTCCCGCTCGACGCCGCGGGGAATGCGATCGTCACCCCGAAGCCGCCGCTCGCGACGTCGGCGCTGCTCGCCGTCGCGGTGCTGATGGGCGCCAGCGTGGCGGGCGCGCCGGTGGGTTCGTAGGACGGCGTCGGCGTGGGTGACGCGGTTGCCGTAGTCGAGGGGGTGGCCGTCCCGCTGCCGCCGCATCCGGACGCGATCGCGAGGCTGGCCAGGGCAAAGGCGGTACCGACGATGGTGCTGCGCATGCCGCAGAGTTTGGATTCACATGCTGGGAGCGCACTGAAAAAGCCGCTGCGTGTGCAGCGGCCTTTTAGGATTCCCTCGGAATGGTGACTCTACGCGGAGAGTGCGGTCGTTTCGTGATCGCGCGTGACGACGTGCGTGAAGCTTCCACCCGCTTGGGCGATTCCGCGCTTGACTTCGGTCGTCAGCATGGTCTTGGCGCTCAGCATCTTCGCCGCAAACTCGCAAGCGAGCCACGGGTCGGTGTGATCGCCACACGTGTAAAAATCCATCGCGGCATAGCCGGTCTCGGGCCACGTATGGATCGAGATGTGCGACTCCGCCAGAACAACCACACCGGAAACGCCCTGCGGCTCGAACCGGTGAAACGCGACTTCCATAACCGTCGCGCGCGATGCATTGGCCGCTCCGATCATCATCTCGCGGACCGCATCGACGTTGGTGAGCGCCGCGGCGTCACAGCCCGACAACTCACACACGATGTGCGTACCGAGTGCCTTCAATTCTTCCGCTCTCCTTGAGCCTCGGGGGAATCCCACCTCCGGACTTGTCGGCTGGCGCCTGCTGTGCAGCGTCACGTCCCCGACCTATCGACGAACTCTTGCCGGCGCTTTTCGGTGCACGGGCGATTCGTCGCGATGGCGCGAAAAGGGCGCGCCTACCCCCTACCGTGGACCCGCCCAGCCGCACGAGGCGACTGAAGGTTTGGAGCACAGGAAGTGCGCCCGCCCTGAGGGGCGGCCAAACCATCTACCCCAGGTCCGGCGAACATAATAACCCCCCAGACCCCCCAAGTAAACCCCCTGGGGATAAGAAGTTCTTAATGTTGCAGAAAAGATAGTCAAGATCAGACTTCACAATCTTGACTATAGGGGGTGGCGTGATACCCTCAGAGAGCTATGACAACGCCCGCCTCGCTCGGCTCGGACGCGCATCCTGCGCTCGGGCTTCCGCAGCCGCCTCCTGCGGCAGCAACGCCCGCCTCGCTCGGCTCGGACGCGCCCCCCCAGCTCCCCGTCTCCGAGGATTATCGCCACGGGTTCCACGACACCGAAGAAAACTACGTTTTCAAGTCGGACAAGGGGCTCACGCGCGAGATCGTCGAGCGCATCAGCGCCATGAAGAACGAGCCGGCGTGGATGCGCGAGTTCCGCCTGAAAGCCTACGAGATCTTCGTCTCCAAGCCTATGCCCACGTGGGGCGACACCGAACTGCTCGGCGCCATCGATTTCGCGGACATTCACTATTTCGTGAAGTCGACCGACAAGACCGAGCGTTCGTGGGACGACGTGCCCGACGACATCAAGCGCACGTTCGACCGTTTGGGGATCCCCGAGGCGGAGCGGAAGTTTCTTTCCGGCGTCTCGGCGCAGTACGAGTCGGAAGTCGTCTATCACAACGTCAGCAAGGAACTCGAGGCGCAAGGCGTCTTGTTCTGCGACATGGACACGGCGATCAAAGAATATCCCGACATCGTACGCAAGTATTTCGCCACGGTCATTCCGGCCGCAGACAATAAATTCGCCGCACTGAATTCGGCGGTGTGGTCGGGTGGATCGTTCGTGTACGTGCCGCCCGGCGTCGAAGTCAAAATGCCGCTGCAGGCCTACTTCCGCATCAACGCGGAGAACATGGGCCAGTTCGAGCGCACGCTGATCATCGCCGACGAAGGTGCGAAGGTCCACTACATCGAGGGCTGCACCGCGCCGAAATTTTCGACGTCGTCGCTGCACAGTGCGGTCGTCGAATTGATCGCGCTGGAAGGCGCGTCGATTCGCTATACGACGATCCAAAATTGGTATCGCAACATCTATAACCTGGTGACCAAACGCGCGATCGCTCAGAAGAACGCGACCGTCGAATGGGTCGACGGGAACCTCGGCTCCAAGCTCACGATGAAGTATCCGGCGATCTATCTGATGGGTGAGGGCGCGCGCGGCGAGATCCTTTCGATGGCATTCGCCGGCGAAGGTCAGCATCAGGACGCGGGCGCGAAAGTAATCCACGCGGCGCCGAATACGACCTCGGTCGTCACCAACAAGAGCGTTAGCGCTCACGGCGGCAAGACCACCTATCGCGGACTGGTCGAGATCTTCCCCGGCGCGGTCGGCGCGAAGACGCGCGTGCGCTGCGACGCGCTCATCATGGACGACCAGTCGGCGAGCGACACCAAGCCGACCATGAAGATTCACGAGCAGCGCTCGACCGTCGAGCACGAGGCGAGCGTCTCGAAGATCGGCGAGGATCAGCTCTTCTATGCGATGTCGCGCGGCCTGGCCGAGGCCGACGCTACCGCGATGATCGTCAACGGTTTCTTCGACTTCTTCGTCAAAGAGTTGCCGATGGAATATGCGGTCGAACTCAACCGTCTGGTCAAAATGGAGATGGAAGGCGCCGTCGGCTAGACGGTCCGCACTTCTCTTTGTCCTCGGGTGCGCGCTTATGTGCGCGCCCGCCGGTGCGTGGGATCTCGTCTGCGAGGCGGCGATTCCGGCGACCATGGTCGACAAAGTCGACTCGGCAACGGCATACGCGGGCATGGTCTTCCGCTTTAAAACCACGATCGCCGCCCGCGTCGACAACGTCCTCGTTCCCCAAGGCACCATCGGCTACGGCGTCGTGCGCGAAGTCACCGCGGCCAGCAATCACGACCGCAACGGCTCGCTTACGCTCGAGATCCGCGAGCTCGTCGACGGCAACCGCGTCTTGCAGGTAATGGCCGACCCGCGCGAGACCTCGCTCTGGGCCCCGGCGCAAACGTTGACCGAGCGTGCCTCGAACTATTTGCCGGTGCCCGGCATCGTTCGTACCGCGGTCAACGAGCTTCGCTGGGGAAAGAACGTCGTGATCGGCCCAGGGTTTAATTTTCACGTCGTCGGGCTGGGCGATCCGAGGAACCTCGCGCCCTGCCACAAAGTCGGGCGATGATGGAACGACGATTGGCCGCAGCGGCCGACATCCCGCCCGGACGGGCGAGGCCCTTCACCGTCGGCGGCAACGAAATTCTGGTTTGTAACGTCGGCGGTTCGTTTTATGCCATCGACGATGTGTGCACCCACGACGGCGGACCGCTCGATCAAGGCGAGCTCGAAGGTTTTTGCGCGATCTGTCCGCGCCACGGCGCGACATTCGACGTGCGTACCGGCGCGGCGACGATGCCCGCGGTGATACCGGTCGCAACCTACGCCGTGCGTGAAGTAGACGGCGTGCTCTACCTGGAGCTGTAATGGCTACTCTTCTTCGCGCCGCCGCGATCGTTATCGCGGTCGTCGTGCTCGTGATCGCGCTCTGGGCCGGGAACGTTGCCGTCGGCATGCACTCAACGGCTCAGGTCACCGGCACGATAGCCGGGACCGGCGTGCGGGCACCCGTGCAAATTCTGCGCGACGCCCGCGGCGTACCCCACATTCGAGCGACAAGCGAGCACGACGCCTTCTTTGCCGAGGGCTACGTCCAAGCTCAAGACCGGCTCTTTCAGCTCGATCTTCTTCGCCGCTACGTCTATGGCGAACTCGCCGACGTCCTGGGAAGCGCACTGATTCCTACCGATGAAAAAGCGCGCGTCGTTCCGGTCCGCGCGATCGTCGCGAGGCAGTGGACTCGTCTGAATGAATCGCAAAAAGCAATGCTCCAGGCCTTCGCCGACGGAGTAAATGCGGCGATGAAACACGAGTCGACGCCGGTCGAATTCCGCATTCTCAACTACGATATGCGCCCGTGGACGCCGCAGGATTCGCTCGCGGTCTCGTTTGCTACCGTCCTCGACCTCACCGACGATTGGAACGATATCGCGGCGCGCATCGGCGACGAGCCTCCGTTGACCGATCCATGTTTCGATGCGCCGGTGACCGAAGGACTCGCGCATGTCGCCGATCCTTCGCACTGCGACGCGCGGTCGGCGCGCGCCGCGTTGATCCGCGGCTTGGCCGATCCGCGTCCGCCGATCGGCAGCAACGAGTGGGCCGCGGGCGCGATGCACACGGTCACGCATCGCGCGCTGCTCGCTAACGATCCGCATCTCCGGCTAGCCATTCCGGGCGTGTGGTACTTGGTCGACATGCAGTCACCCGGATTCCACGTGGCCGGCGCCGCGCTCGTCGGCACCCCGGGCGTTACCCTCGGTCATAACGATCGCATCGCCTGGGGCGCGACCAACGGCACGGTCACTGCTCTGAGCATCTTCGATGCGCCCCCGTCCCTCGACCCGGCGGCCTGGCAGGCCGAAACGTTTCACGTGCGTTTCGGTCGCGACGTGACGCGCCGCTATTATCGGGGTGCGCACGAATTCGGCGCGACGATCACCGTGCGTGGAGAGCCTCGCTTCGTGCTGGTACGTTGGAACGCATATTCAACGCCCCTCGCACCGCTCGTCGCCTTCGACAGACTCGACCATGCCGCATCGATCGAAGAGGCGCTCGCCGCGCTGCGCAACTATCCCGGACCGACCCAGAATTTCGAGATTGCCGATACGAGCGGGCGCGTCGCTTACCAGCTCGCCGGATCTATTCCTCACGATCCGCTGTGGTCGCGGGACGTCCATCCGGCGAGCGATCTGCGCAAGCAGTACCCGCCCGTGCCGTTCGCAGCGCTACCGCATGTTGCCGCGTCACGCGCGGCGATCGTGTGGACCTCCAATAATAAGATGTACGGCCCGTCCTATCCGCTGCGCCTGTCCGCGGCCTTTACCACGCCGTGCCGCGCATATCGCGTTGCGCAGCTGTTGCGCGCGCGCAAAACCTACGACATCGCCTACTTCACCTCGATGCAAATGGACACGCTCTCGGTGTGCGAGCGCGCACTAACCGCGAACGTTCCGGCACTGATGGCCTGGGACGGACGTTTCACGCCCGATTCCGCAGACGCGACCGAAGTCTATCACCTTCGCCTTGCGCTGGTTCGCGAATTCGGCTGGATGACATCGGCGATGATCGACGCGCGCGCGAAGCCCGGCGCCGTCACCGCGCTTGCCGCAATCGCCGATCCCTCGCCCAAGCCGTGGGGGATTGCCGGCGCCGTCCAAGTGAAGCACCCGCTCGCCGCGCTTGGATTTTCGTTCTTGAACGGAACGACGTTCGCCGGCGACGGCGACGCGTACACGGTGCACGTGCAGAACACGGGATTCTCGCAGAGCTTCCGGGCCGTATGGGACGTGGGCAACTGGGACGCAGGCGGCATCACCATCCCGCAGGGCGAGTCAGGCCGGCCCGGCAGCGGCCACTACACGGACGAAGCCGCGGCTTGGGTCGCGGGGCGCTTGCTTGCACTGCCCTATTCGAGCGGCGCGGTCAACCGGGCCGCGGTGGACCGCCTGACGCTGCAGCCCTAGGCGGCGAATGGCGTTGACACCAGGTCCGGCCCCTGGTACTGTGTGTCAGTTATGTACGCGATCATCCAGACCGGCGGCAAGCAAGTGCGCGTCGCGGAAGGCGATATCATTCGCACCGACCTCGTGGACCTCGAGGCCGGAGCCGACGTCACGTTCGACCAGGTCGTGCTCGCGAGCACCGGCAGCGACGTGAAGGTTGGCGCCCCGACCCTTTCAGGAGCGACCGTGACCGGTACCGTGGTGCGCCAGGCGAAGGACAAGAAGATCCTGGTCTTCCGCTACAAAGCGAAAAAGCGCGTCCGCAAGCTCAACGGCCACCGCCAACGCTTCGCCGAAGTCAAAATCACCAAAATCTCGCTGTAAAAGCGATGCTCGAGGTAATGTTCTACCGGGATGGCCGCGAGCGGCTGTCCCGGTTTTTCGCTTCCGGCCATGTCGAGATTCCGCAGAGCAGCTCGGATGAGTACTCCCTGGTCTGCGCCGCGGTCTCAGCCGTCCTTCAGGCGGCCCGAGCCGGGCTCGAGGAGCATGCCGGGATCGACACCGGAGCGCAGATGAAGCCGGGGCACCTCGACGTGAGCGTACCCGAATCCGACCGCGACGATCCGGCCGTCATCGCCATCGTCCGCACGGCCGAGATCGCGACCCAGCAGATCGCCCGGCAGTACCCGCAGCACGTGCGCGTAACTCGAACCCCGCAAACCGGGTAAGATAGAGAAGGCACCGAAGGAGATTTTTATGTCTGAGACGTTCCGCACCACGCCGCCCGATCAACAATGGTCCGGCACCAACTCCGCCGGCAACGGGTACCAAGGCGCCTTCGGCAGCGAGCCAAACGCAGAAGGCGATAATGAGGTCGGAAAAGCCTTGTTGATCGGCTTACTCGGTGGTCTGGCTTCTGCGGCCGGATACATGGTCTATCGCCGGCTCCCCGACGATCAGAAAGAGCGGCTGCACTCTCAAGTTCGTACGCTCGTCGCGCAGCGCATTACCGAACTCCGCCAAAACTTCAACATTTAGAACGTCTCTTTTGCCGTAGGCCATCGTCGCGCTTTACTCGCGCGCGGTCATTGCGCTTTGGCGTCGTCTTTCGGGGGATGAATCTCGGTAGGAGGCGGCATCGGCGGCGGCACCCGGGTGTCGCTCACGTCGGCGGCGCGCTCCATCTCGGCGATGAACGAGTGCGAGGTGTTCTGAACCTCGCGCATCACGCGGCCGGCTTGGCGCATGACCTTTGGCAACTGGTCCGGCCCAAAGAGCAGCAGCGCCAGCACCGAGACCACCATAATATCCGGAACAGAAAACATTTCTCTAAGTGTCTTCGCAAGTGACGACGCGGCTCCGCCTGACGCGCCTCGGTGTGCCCCTGCGCAGCGAGCATAAACAAGAAAAGCGAGCGCAGCAGGGGCACCCGAAGGAGCGAAAAGGCGGAGCTAAGGAGGAACCCCTGCCAAACCTGTGCAAGCAGGCACGTCCGCCGTGAAGATTATCTACACGCGAGGCAACCGCACCGAAACCCTAGCCTCGCTGGCGACCCTCCGCAAGATCCTCAGCCGCTTCGTCGCCCACCGAGTCTTCTACGAAGTCTCGAGTCGCAGCAAGCGCGGCCATGAATTTTTTTCCGCGAAAAACGTCTTCGTCGTCGGATCGATCGAGGTCACGAATTACGAGCACCTCAAGATCTTGATTTTCGATGCGAATAACGCCGCACACTCGATCGAAATTCTCAATCCGCAGACGATGCGGATCTACGACGAGATGCCTGGGCGCGGATTTGCGGTTTCGTTCATCAGCGAGAGCGAAAATGGCGTCGAGACGCGTTGCTACATTCGCGACGAAGGTGAAGACGCCGATCGCATCAAGGAAATGACCGCGCTCGAGAAGATCACACTTCCGCAGCTCTTTGAATATCTCGAAGAGCTCACCGCAGTAGAAGCTTCTAAAGCTTAGTACGATCCCTCAGAGCTTTAATATCACTTCGGTGAGGTCGCCGGGGGACAGCCCCATCGACTTGAGCACGCCCGGCGAGCGAATCGCGTCCGCGGCGATGCCAAAGGCGACGTGTTTGGGCAGAAACTTTTCGCCGTCGCCTACGCGCTTGGCCGCTTCGTTCCACACGGTGAACGCCTCACGGCTCAGCCATACGCTTTTGCTGCCGTCGGGTATTTTGAAGGCAAGTGTGTTAAAACGCAGCAGCGCTGCGCGTTCACCGGCTTGCAGGTTCGGCTCGGGAACGCGCGATGCCGTCAGACGCACGCCCGCGTCCTCGGGCAACTCGTAGTTCTCGAGCTTTTCACGGGGCAACACTTCTTCGAGGGCAGGCCCCAAGGTCGGCTCTTCGAGCAGTGCGATGAGCAGCGTGCGAACCGTAATGAAGGGCTCGCGCAAATCGCCGGCGAGGCGCGCGGCGTTGCGCATGTACGCCAAGATCTCGTCTGAAAGGAAGATCTGTTCGACACTCTCGGCCATATCTGAGCTTCCCTTGGCGTCCAGCGGGGCCACCCCTGCGACCTCAAGAACTCCTAGGCGCCCCATGCTCACCATCGACGTCGTCACGCTCTTTCCCGAGGTCTTCGCTCCCTTCGTCGGCCTTTCGATTCTCGGTCGCGCGGTTGAAGCCGGGAGGATCGCGATCCGATATCATCACCTGCTCGACGCTTTGAACGGAAACGAACGCGCCGACGACGTTCCATTCGGCGGTGGTGCGGGGATGGTGCTGCGCATCGAGCCGATCGCGCGGGTACTCGACGGTATCATTGCATCCGCAGCCCCGGATGAGCGCCGCAGTATCGTCGTTCCCTCGCCGGGCGGCCGCGCGTTCACCCACGCGGTAGCCCAACACCTCTCCCAGCTCGATCGCCTGGTGCTGATCTGCGGCCACTACGAGGGGATCGACGAGCGGCTGGCTGAGCTCTACCCGGTCGAGGAACTGACGGTGGGCGACTTCGTGCTTACCGGCGGCGAGCTCGCAGCGCTGGCAATCCTGGACGCGACGGCCCGCCTGGTCCCTGGGGTTATCGACCCGGAGTCCGCAGCGCAGGAATCCTTCGCGAACGGCCTGCTCGACCACCCCAGCTACACCCGGCCCGCGCTCTTCCGAGGCGTCGAGGTGCCGCCCGTGCTCCTCTCGGGTGACCACGCCAAGATCGCGGCCTGGCGGCGCGAACAGTCCCGCGCCCGGACGGCGGCCCGTCGCAAGGACTTGCTGGACGAGCCCGAGCCATGATACTATCCCCAGGTTGTCGCGGGCCCAGCCCGCGCCGTATTTTCATCTGCCGTATAGAGAAGTTGTGCCATGAACGTCATCGACGTATTGAATAGCGAGCAGCTAAAGGAAACGGTCCCCGAATTTCGCTCGGGCGATACCGTCAAGGTGTATTCCAAGGTCGTCGAGGGCGGCAAAGAGCGCGTGCAGATGTTCGAAGGCGTCGTCACGGTTTGTAAGGGCGGGGGCTCTCACGCATCGGTGACCGTCCGCCGCGTCGCTCACGGCGTAGGCGTGGAAAAGACGTTCCTCCTGCACAGCCCGCGCGTGGAGAAGATCGAAGTCAGCAAGCGCGGCGTCGTGCGCCGCAGCCGGCTCTACTATCTCAGCGAGAAGATTGGTAAAGCCGCGCGCATCAAAGAGAAGAAAGCGGTCAAGTAGACAATCTCGACGCCGCTCGTACTTTTGGGACTCGTCGCGGTGTTCGGGATCGCCCGCCTCGTGCTCAGCAGCAAACCATTCACGGCCGGAGACGCACACTCACCGGCCGTTGCTGCGCTCCGGGGCTATCTCGACGCGATCATCGTCGCGGGCCTCGCGGTGCTGCTGCTCTTCGTCTTCGTCATTCGCACCTTTTACATCTCATCGATCTCGATGATTCCGACGCTGCAAGTCGGCGACGTGTTTTTGATCGACCAGCTAGCCTATCGGCTGCGCCGGCCCCAAGACGGCGAGATCGCCGTTTTTGCGCCGCCCCTTCCGGGTCAGACCGACGAGTTCATCAAACGGGTGATCGGCGTCCCCGGTGACACCATTCGGATTTCCGGCGGTATCGTGTACCGCAACGGCAAGCCGCTCGCGGAGCCGTACGAAAATCAGCCCCCGAGCTACGACCTCGCTATCCGTAATTATTCGATCTACGTCAACGGCGCGGCACTCGACCCCGCGCAGGCCGACATCCCTTCACGGGGAATGTGGCAAACACCCAACACCGTTCCTCGCGGATTCTATTTCATGCTCGGCGATAATCGGAATTACTCCGACGATTCACACGTATGGGGATTCGCGAAACAGGCGTCGTTCAGCGGACGCGCCTTTATGATTCTCTGGCCTCATTTGAAAGAACTATGACTCCATACGATCTTCTTGGCTTGGTCGCGATCATTCTGGTCTCGCGCATCGCTCTCTCGATCCGACCCGTTGCCGCGGCCTCGAACGGCCGTAGCGTCCTGATCGCGCGCGAGTACCTCGATCCGTTCATCTATGCGGGGATCGCGGCGTGGCTGCTGATCACGTTCGTCGCACGAACGTACTACATTCCCTCGGCTTCGATGGTCCCGACGCTCGAAGTGCACGATGTGTTGCTGGTCGACAAGTTTGAGTATCGATTCCACCCGCCGCACGAGGGTGATGTCGTAGTTTTCCCTCCGCCCATTCCGACGCCCGACGATTTCATCAAACGCGTCATAGGACTTCCCGGCGAACGGCTGCACATCACGAAGGGAATCGTCTACATCAACGACGTCCCGCTCACTGAGCCGTACATCGCGCAGAAGCCGAACTACGATCTCAAGATCGCGAACTACGGCATCTGGATCAACGACGGCTTCGGTTGGCGCGCGCTCGATCCGTCGGAAGCAAACATCCCGCCGAAGGGGCAGTGGACCTCTCCCGACACGATTCCCCCGAACTGTTATCTGATGCTGGGCGACAATCGCAACGACTCCGAGGACTCGCATGTCTGGGGCTTCGCGCAGGATGGCGGGACGTTCGCAACCGGTCCGCGCGCGGGCGAGCGTGCCGGCTTTACCGGCCGTGCATTCCTGATCTTCTGGCCTTTCAGTCAAATGAAAATCTTGAAATAATCGCGAATACGCGCAGGCGTGGTTCGGTTCGTGCAACTGCGCTCGCTCGCGAGCCTCGCGCTGCAACTTGCGATCCTCGGCGTGCTGGTCGCCGCATTTTTCGTCCGCTTCTGGCAAGTCTCCGGACCCTCGATGTCGCCCAACGTGAGCTCAGGCGAGCTCGTCGTCATTAACACGCTGGCCTATCGCTTCGGCACGCCGCATCGCGGCGACATCGTCACCTTTCGGCACGAGGGCATCACGCCCGAACTCTATATCAAACGCGTCATCGGGTTACCCGGCGACCGCGTTCGGATCGATCGCGGCGTCGTGTACGTCAACGGGATTCGCCTTGCCGAGCCGTACGTTCAGCACGCCGACGAGCGCAGCGTACCCGAACTCACGGTTCCGGCGGACAGCGTCTATGTGCTCGGAGATAACCGCGCGGTAAGCGAAGACTCGCGCGTCTTCGGCCCTGTGCCCGAGAGCGACTTGATGGGACAGGCCCTTGCGGGCATTTGGCCCGTCGGATCGATCGGCGCACTGTGAAAGATCGGCTCGACAATGTCGTGCAATGGTACCCCGGCCATATGGTCCGGGCGATGCGCCGCATTGCCGAATATCTCAAGCTGATCGACATCGTCATCGAAGTGATCGACGCGCGCGCGGTCCGCAGCGACGCCAATCCCATGCTCGACCGGCTGATCGGAAACCGTGCACGTATCGTCGCGCTCAGCCGCGACGATCTGGCGGATTCGGCAACCACGAAAGCCTGGATCGAGTGGCTTGCCTTGCGCGGGCGCGAAGCGATTGCCGTCGAGGCGCGAGCGCAGCAGAGCGTCTCTCGCATCCTCGCCGCAGTTAGCGCCAAAGCAAAGGAACGAAGCGGCATTTCGCGCGTGATCGTCGTCGGCGTGCCGAACTCGGGAAAGTCGTCGATCATCAACGGCTTGCTCAAGCGGGGAGCTGCCAAGACCGAAGACCGCGCCGGGGTGACGCGGCAGCTGCAGTGGTTTCGCCTCGCGCCCTCCATCGAGCTCATGGATACGCCGGGCATCCTCGTGCCGAAGATCGAGAGCGCGCAGGCACAGTGGAAGCTTGCCTTGATCGGCGCCGTGCCGCGCGACCGCTACGATCCCTACGAGGTCTGCATCGAGTTTCGGCGGTGGCTCGACGTGCGAAGCGGCGGCCGCACCAGCGTTCCGGATCTGCACGCGTTCGCGGCGGCCCGCGGATTCGTGCGGCGCGGTGGTGAGATCGACGAACACAACGCGGCGCAATCCTACATCAAGGCCTTTAACGATGGAGTTTTTGGCCGCATCAGTCTCGAAGCCCCGGGCGACGGTGACGAACAAACAACGTAAGCACAAGAATGCCTACGAACGCGAACGCCGCCGGCTCGTGCGGCTGCATCGTTTCGAGCGAGCGGCGCGCGAGCGGGGCTTTCAACTCATCGGCGGCGTCGACGAAGTCGGACGCGGTCCGCTCGCGGGCCCGGTCGTGGCTGCTTGCGTCGTCGCGCGCGAGCCGCTCATGTTGCGCGGGCTCAACGATTCGAAAGTTGTTCCGCCGCCGCGCCGCCGCGAACTCGCGCAGGAGATCATGTCCGCGGTTGCCGGATACGGCATCGGCGCGGCAAGCGTTGAGGAGATCGACCGGCTCAACATCTACTGGGCCAGCGTGCTCGCAATGGAACGCGCGATCGCCGCGCTCGGCTGCGGGCCCCCCGAGTTTCTCTACACCGACGCGGTCCGAATCCGCTCGTATTCGGGTCCGCAGCAACCGCTGATCAAGGGCGACGCGCTCTGCGCCGTGATCTCGGCGGCGTCGATCCTTGCGAAGGTGCATCGCGACGCGCTCCTCGAGCAGCTCGATCGCGAGGATCCCCGCTACGGATTCGCCGAGCACAAGGGCTACGCGACCCCCGCCCACCTGGCCGCGCTGCGCCTCCACGGGCCCTGCCCGCATCACCGGGCCGCCTTCGCCCGAGTGAAAGATGCCCAGCTCGAACTCTTGTTCGGCAACGACCCTGACGCAGTGGAGGAAGGTGACAACTTCCAGCTCGAGTGGGAAGGGGCGCTGGGGTGAGGATCGGGCCGCCCGCTTCCTCGTGGCCGCCGGGTACCGCATCGTCGCGCGCAACCTTCGCGTGCCCGGCGGAGAGATCGACCTCGTGTGCATCGAGGGCGCGACCCTGGTCTTCGTGGAGGTCAAGAGCCGAGCGGGGCGCGCCTTCGGCTCGGCTCTGAGTGCAGTCGACGGGCGAAAACGCCGAAAACTACGGATGATCGCCTCCGACTATGCCCAGATCGTCGCCCCCGAAGCGGCCATCCGCTTCGATATCGTTACCATAGACGGTAATCGCATAGCCGTGCATCGAAACGCCTTCTAGCTGCATGGATACAACGGCTTAGTGGACTCACTCCAAGGACGGACTCTCGGCGGGCGGTACGAAATCGCCGAGCTTCTCGGACGCGGCGGGACCGCCGACACCTACCGGGGCCTCGACAAGACACTCCGTCGAGACGTCGCGGTCAAGGTGCTCGTCGAACGTTCCGACGAAACGAACGCACGCCTCCTGATGGAAGCTCGCGCGATGGCGCGACTGAATCATCCGCGCATCGTCGCGGTCTACGATGCCGGCGAAGATTCGGGCATCTCGTATATCGTGATGGAAATCGTGCGCGGCAAAACGCTTTCCGCGCTCGAGGGCGGCGAACTCGGCTATAAGCAGGCACTCGGCTACATTTACGAGGTTCTCGAGGCGCTCGAGTACGCGAACTCGCAAGGGATCATCCACCGCGACATCAAGCCGTCCAACATCATGATCGTCGAAGACGGCAAACACACCAAGCTGACGGACTTCGGTCTTGCGCGCCGGGCGAGCGAGGTCACGCAAACTACGCGCACCGGACAAATCGTCGGAACGATCTCCTATCTCGCGCCCGAGCGCTTCTTGAGCAAACCCGCCGACGTGCGCAGCGATCTGTACTCCGTCGGCATCGTGATGTACGAGATTTTCACGGGGACGCTACCGTTTCGCAACGACCGCGACGACATCGTTGCGACGATGTATTCGCACGTGCACGATCTGCCTACGCCGCCGCGCGAGATCAACCGCAACATACCCGAAGCGCTCGAGATCGTGATCATGCGCGCGATCGAGAAAGATCCCGGCAGGCGGTTTCAGAACGCGAGCGAGTTCATGGCCGACATCCAAGGACTGCTCGGCCCCGCGACGCACGCGCATACCACGGCGCCGATTAGCGAGACCAAGCCGCTCAAGACGTTCTCGCCGTCATCGGGCGGCTCGACGGATCCGACGCTGCGCCAGGCGCTCGATCGCGCACTTGCAAGTTCGCGTAATCGCAGCGACGCACTGGAGAACGTGCTCAAGGGCATGATCGCGACGCGGCGGCGCGACTACGACGAGGCGCGGGATGCCTATCTCGCTGCGATGCACGAGCTTTCAGCGATCAATAACGAGGTCGAATACGCCAAGACCGCGCTCAAATATGCGACCATGGTCTTGCAAAAGGCGACCGATGGCCGGCGCGACCGAAACGAGTTGCGCGACGGCGTAAACCGCCTCAATGAAGCGTTACGCATCTTTCACGAGTTCGGCTTGCACGAACAATACGCACATACGGAATACATGATCAACGCGCTCGAACGCACCGCGATCGGGATAATTTTCTAAATCGCAGGATGAGTAGCGACCGAAAACCGGAACTTCGGCGTTCCGTCACGCCCTGGGGTTCATTCTCTTGGGGATACTCCGACGTCGGCGCCGACATCTTCGTCGGCCTTGGCCTCGTACTCGGCGCAGCCGCCGGTGCGTCCAACGTCGCGTTTCTCTTCGCCGGCATCGTCTATGTGTGCATCGGTCTAGCCTACACGGAGCTCGCGGCGACGTATCCGGTCGCGGGCGGCGGCCAATACTTCGTCCTACGCGGTCTCGGCGATATCTTCGGCTTCATCGCGGGCTGGGCCGTGCTACTCGACTTCACCATCGATATCGCGCTGTTTTCTTGGAGCTGCGTCGATTATTTGAGCGAACTGCTGCCGCAAGTCAGCTCCTCGGCGCACGCGTGGTCGCACTTCATCCTCGTCGTCGGGCTCATCGTCGGCCTGTGCGTCCTCAACATCATCGGGGTGCGTGAGTCGACCGCTTTCAACGGGTTCGTGAGCGCGCTGGACGTGGTCAGCGAAACGGCCATTCTCTCTCTCGGGTTCCTTTTTACCTTTAGCCCCAATTTGCTCGTCCACACGATGCAAACCAGCTGGCCTTCCCCGTTCGACTTCATGAAAGGCATCTCGCTCGCGATCGTTTCCTTCGTCGGGCTCGAATCTATCTCGCAGGCAGCCGAAGAAACGCAGCGGCCGGCCTCGATCATTCCACGCACCTCGACTGCGCTGATTTTGACGATCCTCATCTTTGCGCTTTCGTACGCGAACTTGGCGCTGGGGATGCACACCTGGCATCCGATTCCACTCGATGCGCACGGTCATCCGCAGATGCTCTGGCAGTGGCTCGGCAACAATGAGAACAACGGTAAAGCCGTTGCGCTGATCGCGCGAAACGTGCCCTACTGGGGCGCAATCGCCGCCTTCTATGTACCCGTGCTCGGAGCGATTCTGCTCTTGATCTCGTCGAACTCCGGCGTCTTCGGCAGCTCGCGGATTGCCTATGCGATGGCGTCGGGCGGTCTCTTGCCCTCGATCTTTCAACGCGTGCACGCGCGGTACCGCACGCCGATGGTCTCGCTGCTGGTCTTTACCGCCGTTGCGTTGATCGAAGTGATCTTCGCCGCCTTGCCCTCACTGAGTCCGGCGATGGCGACGGTCTATGCACAACACTTCAACGGCGAGAGCGGGATCGATTTTCTGGGTGATCTCTATGCTTTCGGAGCGGCGACGAGCTATTCGTTCGTCTTCGTCGCGGTCGTCGCACTGCGCTTGGTCGACCCCCTTAGTCCGCGAAAGTTCAAGATTCCCGTGAACATTCCGATGAGGTTCCGGGGCGAGCGCGTCGAGTTCCCGGTAGTCGCCGTCATTGGGTTCATCGGGATGACCGCGATCCTAACCTTCACGATGATCACGCATCCGATCGGCCGGATCGCCGGCCCGGCATGGATCGTCTTTGGCATCATCCTCTATTTCATCTACCGCGCGCGCAAGCGTCTTCCGCTCCTGCACTCGCGCAAGCGGGACTGGCGAGCGGAGCAGATCGAGATCTTGCGTCGCGCCGGCGAACTCGAGCTCATGGATGAATATATGGCAAACCTGCGCGCGAGCGACGCGCGGCGCGCCGGCGTGGCGGAAGGCTGATCGCATGCGCATGATCCGCACGGTGCTTTCGCTCGCGATGATCGTCGTCGGGGGCATCGTCGTCGCGCAAATGGCCCACTATCCGATCGCGGCGAGTTTTACCGGCATCATCTTAGGCCTTGCGATGATCGCGCTCGGAACGATACGCCTGCGCGCTCTTTACGGCCAAAGCAGACGACCGTGATCTACGAAGACGGCACCGTTCATATCACGCTTGCCGGAGCCATCATCGCGCTGATGGTCGGGTTTGCGATCGGCTCGACAATCTGGTGGATGCTGCATCCACCCACGTCGTTCGTTCAGAAGCTCGCGAGGGAAGCAACGAGCGAACTCGAGCGCATGGTCGGCTCGATCATCGTGGTATTCTCTCCCGACATTCTTTCGAGCCACATGATGGCATTGGCCGCCAAGCTTGCGCGTGGCGAACGCTCGGAGCTGCTCGCGATTTACGTCATCGAAGTGCCGTACTCGCTTCCGCCCGACGCCGAGATGCAGCTCGAAGAACGCGCCGCGCTCGATGCGCTGGGCGCTGCCGAGTCGATTGCCCTCGGGAGCGGCGTCTCACTCCGAACGGAAATCATTAAGTCTCGATCGACCAAACAGGCGGTACTCGACCTCGCTAAGCGCGAAAGAGCCAATCTGATCATTCTCGGATCGTTCCGCGAGGGGAAGTATACCGGCGCGCCGCTCGGGCGCACGATCGAGGAGATCGCCGCCGACGCGAAGTGTGACGTGCTCATCGGCGTCGAAGGCAAACACGGGACGCTCCTGTACGAAGAACCCGGCCAGCCCGGGACGCCCAACTCATAATCGGAGGACTCATGCACAAACGATATCTCGCACTCGCCCTGGCCTGCGCCGCGTTCATCGCGCTTGCGGCGCCGCACAGCGTTCGCGCCGCGCAGACGGCGCCGGCCATCGATGCGTTCAACGCTTCGTTCGCGCAAGTGACCTCATACACGTTCAAGCTGCACTCGCACGAGGTCAAAGGCACCGACGTGCAGGATCGCGTCTACGACTACTCGTTCATGAAGCCGCACTTTGCCAAGACATTGATCGAATCAGGCGCAGGCAGAGGCTCGGGCGGCGTGTGGGCCGGCGGCGACCAGGTCAGCGGCCATCAAGGCGGCTTTCTCTCCGGGATTCACCTCAAGGTCGACTTGCACGACGGGCGCGCCGTCTCGCTGCGCGGCTACACGATCCCGCAAGGGCTGCCGCAAAATATCGTCGCGACCTACGCCGACGTCAAGGGCGACCTCACCCAAGCACCGGGCGGAAAGATCGGCGGCGTCGACACCGACCTGCTCGACCTCAAGGTCGCCGATCCGGCGAGCAACGGCGGCGTGAGCGAGCAGAGGCTCTATCTCTCGCAGGTCACGCACTGGCCGCTGCGTGAGATCTTCTACGCCGGTAATCAAGTCGTGCTCGATCAGTCTTTCACCGACTACAATCTGAGCGCGAACCTGACGCAAAACGACTTTCCCTTCTAAGCGATCCATCCCACCCATTCTCTTGATGTCTCTGCTCACACCTGGAGTCCTCACCGTCGCGTCGGCCTATCCCGATCCGCCCTTTGATGTTAGCGCCGGCGATTATCGCAGCGGTTTCGACATCGAACTGATGCGGCACATCTGCGGCGCACTTCAGCTACGTCTGCGGACCCTCGCGTACACGGGAAGCAACTTCAACGGCATCTTCGATGGTCTCGCGCATCGCGAATACGACGCCGTAATCTCAGGTACGACGATCACCCCAGACCGCGCGAGAATCGTGTTGTTCTCGCAGCCATATCTGGAGTTCGGGCAAGGTGTCGCCGTCAATCGCGTCACCCACCCGCAAGTGCGCTCGATCGGCGACCTGCAAGGCTTCATCGCGGGCATCCAGCAGGGTAACACCTCGGAGATCCCCGCGCGCAAGCTCGTCGACGAAGGCATCCTCGCGTCGATCCGCTTCTATCCCTACGACGGCATTCTGGACGCCCTAAGCGACTTGGAGGCGAACCGCATCGGCTGCATCATCAAGCTGCACCCGGTCATTAGCGAACTGGTCAAAAACCGTCCAAAGCTCTCCGTCCCGCTCGAAATTCCCACGCATGAAAAGCTCGGCATCGCCTTCGCGAAAGACAATACGCGACTGCGCGGGGCGGTCAATGCCGCGCTCGACGCCCTAGCGGACAATGGTACGATCGCGGCTCTGAAAAAGCGCTGGATTACGCCCTAGCTAAATACCGCTTGCGAAGTTCATCGAGCACGACGGCGAGCAGGATGACGACGCCCAGTACGACTTTTTGCAGATACGAGTCGACGTGGATGAGGTTCATGGCGTTGTAGAGTAAGCCGATGAGCAGCGCGCCGAAAAACGTGCCGAGGATCGAGCCTTGGCCGCCCATGAGGCTCGTCCCGCCGACGACGACCGCAGCGATCGCTTCGAGCAGCTCGTCGTGCGTGCCCGTATCGGGAGAGCCCGACGAAAAGCGCGCCATGTAGAGAAAGCCGACGATTGCCGCACACATCCCGCTGATCACGTACACCAGCGTCTTGACGCGCGTGGTCGCAACGCCTGCAAGGCGCGCGGCTTCTTCGTTGCCGCCCAGTGCGATGACGTAGCGGCCGAAGCGCGTACGCGTGAGAAGCACCGAGGCGATGGCGACGACGATCACCATCCAAATGACCGGAACGGGCAAGCCGAACACTGCGCCGGTGCCGATCGCCGAGAAGATCGCGTTGTTCACCGCGACCGGTTGTCCGCCCGAGAAGATATACGAAAGGCCGAGCGTCACTTCGAGCATCGCGAAGGTGGTAATGAACGGCGGCAAGTTTAGCTTGACGACCGGCAACGCGTTGATCCAGCCCGCGGCGGCGCCGACGGCCAGACCGGCAAGCAGCGTGACGACGACGAGCGCGGGGCCACCGAACGGCAAATGGTTGGCAACCTGGGCCATCACCACGCCGCTCAGCGCCACGAGCGAGCCGATCGAGAGATCGATTCCGGCCGTGATGATGACGAACGTCTGCCCGACACCCAGGATGCAGTTGTAGGAAATCTGCTCGAGGACCGTGACGAGGTTGCGCGGATTCAAGAATTCGCCGTGCGCTGCGGCGTTCACGATGCCCATGAAGATCGCAACCACGATCACCAGGAGCGTATTACGCAGCCAGAGGTTTTTGAGTATCGCGCTCATGCGGCCGCTCCCGTCGCAGCCGCGATCACGGCGTCAGGCGTCGCGTCCTCGCGTGCGAATTCACGAACGATGCGTCCGTCCCGAACCACGAGGACACGATGCGACATCCCGAGCACCTCAGGCAGTTCGCTGGATACCATCACGATGGCGGCTCCGTTCTCGAGCAGCTTCTTCATGAGCGCGTAAATCTCGGCTTTCGCGCCGACGTCGATGCCCCGCGTCGGCTCGTCGAACAGAAAGACACGCGCTTTGCCGAGCAGCCATTTCGCGAGCACCACCTTCTGTTGATTGCCGCCGGAGAGATTGCGCACGAGCTGCTCGGGGCCGGGCGTTCGCACGTGCAGCTCGTCGATCATCCTGCGGGCGCTCTCCTCTTCTCGCGAGCGAGAGATCAGGTGCTCGCGATTGACGAACTGCGCCAGGTGCGCAAGGGTGATGTTCTCGCGGACGCTCAAGCCCAGCACCAGTCCCTGCGCCTTGCGATCTTCGGTGATGAACGCGATGCCGGCCTCGATGCCGTCATGCGGCGAGCGGATGCGAGCCGCGTTCCCGGCGATTGTCACCGTGCCGCGCTCGGGCAGATCGGCGCCGGCGATCGCACGCACGATCTCCGTGCGTCCGGCGCCGATCAACCCGGCAAGTCCGACGATCTCCCCCGCACGCACCGAGAAGCTGATGTTTGCGATCGCCGGGCTGCGTGAGAGCTCGCGCACGTCGAGTACGACGGGAGCATCCGCTTTGACCGGATCGAGCGCTGGAAAGTGCGCATCGAGCGGCCGCCCGACCATCGCTCGAATGACCTCGGCCGGCGAAAATTGCGCGGCGGTACGGGTCTCGACCACCGACCCGTCGCGAAGCACCGTGATGCGGTCGGCGATTTTCGGCAGCTCTTCCATCCGGTGCGAGATGTAGATGATGCCCGCACCGCCGGCTTTGAGCCTCGCGATCAGTGCAAAGAGCGCGTCGATCTCGCGATCGGTGAGTGCCGCGGTCGGCTCGTCCATCACGATGATCCGGGCATGTTTGGAAAGCGCCTTCGCGATCTCGATCAATTGCTGCTGCGCAACCGACAAGTGGCTTGCCGGACGATCCAGCGGCAGCTCGATACCGAGCTCTTTGAGCACGACGGCGGCCTGCTGTACGGCGGCGCGCTCGTCGAGCATCAGCCCGCGCACCGGTTCCTTTCCGAGCACGATGTTCTGCAGTGCGTTCAGTTGCGGAACGAGATTGAACTCCTGATAGATCATCCCGACGCCAAGGCGTTCGGCGTCGTGCGGCGAGGCGATCTGCACGTCGTTGCCGTCGATCGCAATGCTGCCCTCGTCGGCGCGCTGCGCACCGGCGAGAATCTTCATGAGGGTCGACTTGCCCGCGCCGTTCTCGCCGACGAGCGCGAGCACTTCACCCGGATACAAGGTGAGTGAGACGCCGGAAAGCGCACGGACACCGGGGAACGATTTCCCGATGCCGCGCATCTCCAAGAGCGGCGCGCTTGAGCTCAACGCGTGTAGGTGCCGACGGGAACGTGCACGACTTTGGGCGGCGTCTTGCCGGCGAAATAGTCGTGAATCGTGTCGATCGTCAGCGCGCCGATCTTATCCGGGTATTGAATCGCATCGCCGTACATCGAGCCGGCCTTGATGGCTGCCCGGGCTTCGGGCGTCGCGTCGTACCCGACGACCGCGATCTTACCGGTCGCGCCCGCAGCTTTGATCGCGCTCACCGCGCCGAGCGCGGAATCGTCATTGATCCCAAAGACGCCCTTCACGTTCGGATTGGATTGCAAGATGTCGCCCATCGAACTATCGGCCTTGGAACGCTCGCCGCCCGCGTCGACGTCGGCAACGATGGTGACGCCCGGACAATCCGCTTTGATCCCCGCTTTAAAACCCTTGACCCGGTCTTGCACGCTGGTCACCTCAGGCTCGTCGAGAATCGCGACCTGCCCACTCGAGCCGACCGCCTTGCAGATCAACTTGGCCGCTTGCATCCCGCCCTGAACGTTGTCGCTTGCCACGTGAGCGACGACGGTTCCCTGTTTGCTCGTGCTGGCAATGTCGGCGGTAAAGACCGGAATGTGCGCGTTGTTCGCTTCGACGATCGCACTGCCGATAGCCGTCGAGTCGTATGGCGTAAGCACGATCGCGTCGACTTTGCTCGAGATGAAATCCTCGACCTGGCTTTGCTGCTTGGCGTTATCGCGATTCGCGTCGACCACCACCAGCGTATAACCATACTTGGCGGCTTCCGCTTTCATGCCGCTCTCCATGCTCTGATAGAACTGCGCCTCGCGATTTTGAATCGAGACGCCGATCGTCTTGCCGCCCGATGCGGCCGAGGATGCGGGCGGCGAGCTCGCGCTCGAACTCGAGGATCCCGAGTTCGAACACGCGGCGAGGACGGCGCACAACGCTGCGCAAAGCAACCGGGGTGATTTCAACGTGGTCTCCTTTAGGTTTCGTACGGAACTTTAGCGGGGCGGCACTTGTCGACGGCGATCGGCTGATCGTCGACCTTTGAATCGAAAAACCAGCAATCGTTCAGCACCGAACAGTAGCAAATTTGCACGTGAATGTGGAAGCGCGCGCGGCTGATGGATTCGTAACTCTGAGGGTCGCTCGTGCCGGGAAAAAGTTGGATAAAGGCGACATCTTGGTGCGCCATGATGACGCTGTCGCGCACGGTCGAGGCAAAGATGTAGTGCTTCTTTTTGCTCGGATAGACGTGACAGCAGGCGGCCATCAGCGTGCGAAGGCTTGGGTAGTAGCGCCCATCGTAGGCAACGGCAAACGACCGGACGATCGCCGGGCCCACGCCGGCGTTTTGAATCTCGAAGGCCAGCCGGTTGCCCCCGTTTGCGGTTGCGTCACTCGTATCGTATTCGATATAGGGCCAGACCGTCGATTTCAGGAGCTGCTCTTGCGTCTGGTCGGCTCGTAGAGCAACCCAAAGCGAGGCGACGGAAACGATGATCGCGCAGGCCGCAATCATGAAATCGAGCGCGAACAGGCCGGTGCGGCGGGGGCGATCGGGCGTTTCAGGCATCAGCAGCGGCTTTTTCCGCAGTCGAACCTCGCCCCTCGTTGTCCACAATCAGCGACCTTAGCCTTGTGCAATCTGTGGAGAAGCCTTACGAACCAGGCGAATGAGCACGATCGTAGCGATACAGGCAACCAGCGCCCAGACCACGCCGGGAACG
>DATKPZ010000002.1:0-4401 GCA_035523815.1 Alphaproteobacteria bacterium | reverse complement strand
ACCGACTGCAATCAGCCCAATCTCGTCGACATCTTCGGCCCGGACGGCAGCGAGATCTGCGCCTATCCGAACGACGAAGTCGCGCCGGGACAGTATCAGGTCGATCCCGCGACGCTGAGCCTGGTCTCCGACTGAGCCAAGAATGCGGGGCCGCACGCGCGGTCCCGCGATTTTTCATTTCGAGATGCAGCGAAAGCCGAGATGGCTCATCGAGGTGTCGATCATCTGCGGTGAGCGCGCCGCAGGCCGAAAGCGCAGACAGTAGTTCGGCGCGCACAGATGCGAACCGCCTTTGACGACCTTGCGTGGAATGCGGACGTGCGGCTGATTGGGATCGTAACTCTGGTCCATCGATGCGCCGCGCGCGGGCGGTGCGCCACAGCACGGCTTGGTCTCACGCGCTTCGGGCGTCGCGCTGTACCAGTCGGTGGTCCATTCCCACACGTTGCCGGCCATGTCGTACAGTCCGTAGGCGTTCGGCGGAAACGATCCGACCGGTGAGGTGCGCTCGTATCCATCGAGCAGAAGATTCTGCCAGGGAAAATCTCCTTGCCACGTATTGGCCATGATCTTTCCGTCGAGGGTCATGTCGTCGCCCCAGGTGAAGTGTTTCCCTTCGAGACCGCCGCGTGCGGCGTATTCCCACTGCGCTTCCGAGGGAAGCGACGCGTTTGCCCAGCTCGCGTATGTTTGCGCGTCTTCGAAGGCGACGTGCACGACCGGGTGATTCTCGAGTCCGAAGATCGATGTGCCGGGCCCGAGCGGATGGCGCCACGACGCGCCGGGCGTCCACTCCCACCACTGTGACCAGTCGCGCAAATCGACCGGACCTTTGGTCGCGCGGAAGATCAGGGAACCGGGAACGCATAACTCCGGGATTGCGCCGGGATAGAGCGCCGGATCGATCGGACGCTCGGCTACCGTGACGTATCCGGTTTCCTCGACGAATCGCGCAAAGTGCGCGTTGGTCACCGGGTAGGCATCGATACGAAAACTCTCGACGCGTACGCGCCGAACCGGCCGCTCCTCAGGATAGAAATTCTCCGAGCCCATCAGGAACTCGCCGCCCTCGATTGAGATCTGTTCGGCCATTGCAGAGAGTGGTGCCATCGTCAGTATCTTCCCAGAGGCAGGCCGTCGTTATGCCGCGGTTGTCCTGGACACGCCGAGCGCAATTACGACGACCACGCCGCAGAAGAACGCACCGCGCTCTTCGGACTTCACCAGCGAGTCAAGCCACCGGCGGCCACCCTCTCCATCGATTGCTCCGGCGGCGGTTGCCGTTTCAATCGCCGGAATAAGGACGCTCACCAATGCGGTCGAAAAGGGCGGGATCGAAACCGTAGCCGAGTAATCGACGTGCGCGAAGCCGGCCTTGAGGAGAAGTCCGCGGGCTTCGCGCCCCGCCCACGGCCTCGCAAGTCCTTCGCAAAAGGCTCCGATGACGCGCCGCGTGACTACGGGATCCGCGCCGGAGATCATCAACGATCCCCAATCTTGATCCAGGAGAAGCGCCGTGCCGCCGGGTTTTGTCACCCGCCGCAATTCGGATGCCGCCAGGTCGGGTTCGCGGATGTGTTGGAAGACGCGGTCCGCCCGAACAGCATCGAAGGTCGCATCGCGATACGGCAATGCGCTTGCGGGCGAAACCTCGAACTGCGCGTTGTCCGGCGTGCCGCGGACCATCGCTTCGGCGATCATGGCGGGATTCGGATCCGTACCGGCGACGCGGCCTTGCCGGCCGACAATGTCGGCGATCGCGCGCACGTCGTCGCCGGTTCCGCAGCCGACATCGAGCACGCTCATTCCGGGCCCGAGCTGCTGAATTGCGAACGTTTTCAGCTTATCGTCCATCGAAAGGCGCGAGCCGAAGTCGAGGTACTCGATCAAGTCCCGGCTTCTGTGCTCTTCGACGCTACTGAAATCCACGTACTATTCAGCTGCGCGAGAAGGGCTGACGAGCGTTCACGCCGTTAGCCGAAGCGCTTACGAAAGTGGGCGCGCGAGCGCAGGTGCGCTTCGTCTGCAAACAGCGGCGACGAGATGAGAAAATCGGCCGTGGCGCGGTTGCAGGCGATCGGAACGTCGTACAGGACTGCCAGCCGGAGCAGCGCCTTCACGTCGACGTCGTGGGGCTGCGTGGTCAGCGGGTCCCAAAAGAACACGATCAGATCGAGCTGGTGTTCGACCAGCATGGCGCCAACTTGCGCATCGCCGCCGAGCGGCCCCGAAAGCAAAAGCTGCACGTCGAGTCCGGTGCTCTTCGCGATAAGCGCTCCGGTCGTCCCCGTGGCAACCAGCGAACAGCCCGCGAGCGTGTCGCGATTGAAGCTGGCCCATTCGGTTAAATCGTCCTTGCGTGCATCGTGCGCGATCAATGCGACGCGTCTGCCCGAGCTCATACGATCAGCCTACCGCCGATCGGCGCCGGATGCAATTGACATGACATGAAGCAGCGGTGCTCATCGTGACAGGCGTGGCCCTTGACAAAACGGCATTCTCACTGCGCGAGCTTCGGCTTAGCTTCGGCGCGCTTCTCCCGCGCGATAGCGGTACACGATGCGTCCCTTGCTCAGATCGTAAGGAGAGATTTCTACATCGACGCGGTCACCAGGAAGAATCTTGATGCGATGCCGGCGCAGTCGTCCCGCGATGTGCGCGAGAATCGTGTGGCCGTTGTCGAGCTCGACCGAGAACGTCGTGCTTGGAAACACTTGCTTGACGCTGCCGTGAACTTCGAGTGGCAGTTCTTTGTTGTGGACGCTGAGCGTCTTGACGTCCCGGACCTTTGGCGTGCGATTTCGAGTAGCGATAACGATCCTCTCTAAACGTGCGTTGCGGCGCGCCCGTGGGCGCGCCACCCATGGTGAACCCCAACGGTACACGAAGAGTTGCATTCGATAGCGGACAAAGGTCGCTCTGGGACCGGGGCTCCGCCCGGCGAGGCGTGCCGGCCCCGGCGCGAGGGTCACACCGAGCGGCCTCGATGCGTACCTAGGCAGCGTGAAGCGCGGCCTGTGGTTCCTCTTCATCATCGCGACCTGCGTGCCGGTTGCCGGCGGATTCGCACGCGCAGCCACGCCGGCCCTGACGGTCGAACGCATCGTGCGCGATGGGCTACAGGTCGCGAGCGCACCCGATGTGACCATAGGCGCCCTCGACGGGTCCGTGCTTCGCCAGGGCGTGAGCGAGGGCGAGGCACTGCCGGATGACGTGCGACTCACCGTTCCGGCAACCGAGCGCGTGCGTGTCGGCAACGATCGGGGGGCGGTGACGGTCGCCGGCGCGAGCGTTCTCTTCCACTACACGGGCCGATTCGAGAGCGTCGCGATGCTCGCGCAGGGGCAGACCGAGATCGATGACTCCTCGAACGCGTTCCTGTTCTTTGGACCGGGCATCGAGCTGACGGTCCGCGACGGGAGCTGTGTCGTCGACATCGCCGGGCAACGTACGACCGTCACTCGCACGGCCGGCAGCGTGACGGCGGAGTTGCTCGGATTCGATGCCTTCGTTCAGCGCGTAGACCTGCTGACGAACGCTCGTCCCTCGATCGTCTACACGGTTGGCGAAAAGACGCTGGTCGACGTGCCGCTGCGCGAAGACCAGGCCGCGGCATCCGCCGGCGATGCATTCGGCGAGTTCAACCTTGGGATGCGCTTCTACTGGGGTAGCGGCGTTGCCGCGAACACCGCGCAGGCGATCCAGTTGCTTCAGGCAGCTGCCGCGCAGCGGTTTGCCGAAGCCGAAAACAGCATCGGCTATGCCTACGCCTACGGACCCTCCGGAACGCAAGACCTCTCAAAGGCCGCTGATTGGCTGACGCGCGCCGCCGCGAATGGCAGCGGCGCGGCCGACGATACGCTCGGCGATATGTACAACTACGGACACGGCGTGACGCAAAGTTACGCCGAGGCGATGCGCCGGTATACGCTGGGCGCCGAGCTAGGCGACGCCGATGCAGAGAACGACATCGGCCTGCTGTATTATTCGGGCCACCAAAATTATTTCGGAAACGGTACACCTGACTATGCGAGCGCGATGCATTGGTTCCGCATCGCTGCGGCTGGGGGCAATGCCGACGCCGAGAACGACGTCGGATACGCGTACGAATACGGTCACGGCGTTTCGCAGGACTACGCGCAGGCGCTCGCGTGGTTTCATCTCTCGGCAGCCCAGCTCGACCGCGCCGCGGAGAACAACCTCGGCATCATGTACGAATACGGCCGTGGCGTGCCCAAGGATGACGCGCAGGCGCTCTACTGGTATCGTCTCGCTGCAGCGCAGGGTCTCGCAAGCGCCGCGCAGGCGGTCGAGCGCATCCAGGGCAAGGCGCCGCCGTAGCTTGACTCACCCTCCGGTGGCGCGCTTTTGGCTGACCGATCGTTCGGCAAGGTATGATGC
>DATKPZ010000001.1:0-4777 GCA_035523815.1 Alphaproteobacteria bacterium | reverse complement strand
GTCACGCCCGCGCGCGCCGCCACCGCTTCATCCAGCCGCAAGTCTACCCCGAACTACTCGAAGGCCCCATCGCGGCGTCGATTTGCTCCTGCGAACTTTTCAACAGCGCTTCGCACTGGGCCACCAGCGCCTTGCCCTCTTTGAACAGTTCGATCGCGCGATCGAGCTTGACGTTTCCCTCCAGCTCGCGCACGATCGCGTCGATTCGCTCGAGTTTTTCCTCGAATGACCTCGGCTCTTCGCTATTCATCGCGCACCGTTTCGACGCTCGCGTCGAACGCTCCGTGTCCGAGCTGTGCCGTGACCGTATCGCCTGCGGCCAGGTCCCGCGCGGATCGCACGAGCGATCCGGCCTTGAAAATCAGCGCGTACCCACGCGCCAGCGGCTGCTCCGGATCGAGCAGCGCCAGACTCCCGGCCGCAGTCTGAAGGCGGGTCCCGCGCTTGGAAATATAGCGCTGCCATGCCGCGGGCAGACGCTCGCGCACGGTCGCCAGACGCGTTGCGCGCTGCGCGAGCCGCTGGGCCGGATTTTGCCCGTTCAGCCGTCGCTCGAGCGCGACGACGCGCTGGCGCTTGACGATCAACGAACGCTCGAGGGCACGCTCGAGCGAATCCAGCGCCGCATCGCCGCGCTGCAAAGCGCGCGCAAAGATGTCGCGCATTTCGCGATCCAGCTGTGCCGCCAAACGCTCAAAGCGCTCGCTTCCGCGCTGCCATAGATTGGCGATGTACTGTGCGGCGTTGGTCGGAGTCTCGCAACTGAGGTCGGCAACATCGTCGGCGAGGTGATGGTCGCCGGTGTGCCCGATGCCGGTGATGACGGGCACCGGCGAGCGCACGATCGCGCGCACGACCGGCTCGAGATTGAAGGGAAAGAGATCCTCGTACGATCCGCCGCCACGCGCTAACACGATCGCGTCCGGCTTCAGCTTGGCGGCTTCGTCGAGTTTGGTCGCGATCTCCACTTCGGCGCCGACGCCCTGCACGCGGGTCTCGATAAATCGGACGTTGACGCTGGGCGCGCGCTCGCGCATGACCTTGAGAAAATCCTCAGCGCCCTTCCCGTCGGCGGACACGAGGATCACGTTGCTTGGAAACGGAGCGATTCTGCGTTTGCGCGCCGCATCGAAGAGGCCTTCGGCTCGGAATCGCTCTTTGAGGGCTTCATACTGCGCGTGCAGCTCGCCGATCCCGGTAAGCGCAAGCTCTTCCACGAGCAGTTCGTAGCGGCTGCGCCGCTCGACGACGCGGATCGAACCGTAGGCGATCACGGCGGTTCCTAGCGTTACTTTCGGGAATTTTGCCGCGCGATTGAGATAGCAGAAGCATTCCAGAACCGCGTTCTGATCCTTGATCGTGAAGTAGACCCCGTTCTGGCGCGGATTCCACTGCGAGATTTCGCCGGTTATGCCGATGTACTCGAACGGCTTGACGCGGCGGAACACTTCGCGCAGACGCGCTGCAAACTCACCCACGCTCACCACCAGCGAAGGCTGGCGCAGCGGTCCGTTCACCGGCGCGGCTTTGCCGACGGCTTCGCCGCAGGCGCCGGCGAGGGCGAATCGAGGCGAATGTAGTGCGTGCCGTCTCCGACGCTGTCGGGCGGCGGCGTCGAGGGGGCGCCCGGTGGCGGATCGGTCGCGGCGGGTGCGCTGGTCGCGCTCGTCGGATCTTGGGCCGTCTGCACGCGCGTCTCGCAGCCGCCCGTCGTCGGCTGCGTTCCGATCAGATAGTAATCGACGCGCCCGGAGCACGAAGCGACGCGAACGACTTGATCCGCCGGCATCGTGAAGTCGTGTTTCGCCACGCCGGAAAGCGCCTGCTTCATGAAGTGCGCCCACGTCATCGCCGGGATGCCGCCGCCGTAGGCTTCGGTCATGCGCGAGTAATCGTCGTTCCCCATCCACACCGCGGTAACGAGATCGGGAGTAAATCCGACGAACCACGCATCACGGAAATCCGACGTCGTGCCGGTCTTGCCGGCGGCGGGGCGGCCGATGATCGCGTTGGGATAGCCGGTGCCGTGGTTGATCACATCCTCCAGCATCGTGGTGACGATGTAGGCCGTGCCCGCGCTCACCACTTCGGTCGCTTGCGGATACCGGTCGTCGAGCACCACGTTGCCCAGGGGATCCTTCACCATGCGAATCGCCCACGGATCGATGTGAATACCCTGATCGGCAATCGTTGCATAGCCCGCCGCCTGATCGAGCGGCGTCACCACCGATGATCCGAGCGCCAAGGAAAGGTTCGGCTCGAGGGGAGACGTGATGCCCATCCGCTGCGCGTAGTCAATCACTTTGTCCAGACCGACGCGGTCGGCCAGTTTCACCGCGACGATGTTGCGCGAAAGCGCGAGCGCGGTGCGCAGGGTGATCTCTCCCATGTAGCGGTCGTCGTCGTCTTGCGGTGACCACATCGTGCCGTCACCCATCGGGTAGCTCACCGGCGAGTCGTCGATCGTGGTATTCGCGGGCATGCCGCCGTCGATCGCCGCGGTGTACACGTAGAGCTTAAAAGAAGAGCCCGGCTGCCGCCGCGCTTGCCACGCGCGGTTGAACTGGTTGTCGAGCGTGAAGCCCTTGCCGCCGACCATCGCGACGATCTCGCCGGTCGACGGACGGATCGAGACGAGCGCCGCCTCGCCCGCGTGGATGCCCCAGCTCTTCGCGCGCGCGAGCCCCCAGTCGACCGCGTCTTGCGCCTCTTCCTGCAGGCGCGGATCAAGCGCGGTATAGACTTGCAGCCCGCCCTCCTCCACCGCTTGCTTTCCGAAGAGACGTTCGAGCTGCGCGATGACGTACGTGGTGTAGTACGGATACAAGTAGCCTTGAAGACCCGGCGCGCGCTCTTTGGTGAGACCGACGGGGGCATTTGCGGCGGCACTAGCCTGCGCTTGCGTGATGTATCCGCTGTCGACCATGCGATCCAGCACGTGGTGCTGGCGGTCCTTGGCGAGCGAAAGGTTGACGAACGGCGAATAGTCCGAGGGAGCCGCGATGACGCCGGCGATCATCGCTGCCTGCGCGAGATCGATTTTGTCGACGCTCTCGCCGAAATACGTGTGCGCCGCGGCGTCGACGCCGTACGCACCGGATCCCAGATAAACGATGTTGAGATAGCGCTCGAGGATCTCGTTCTTGGTGTAGTAGCGCTCGATCTCGATCGCGAGCAGCGCCTCCTGAATCTTACGCGAGATCGAGACTTGATCGTTGAGGAAGAGCTTGCGTGCAAGCTGCTGCGTGATCGTGGAAGCGCCTTGGAATTCTTGGTGGGTCAGGTCGGCGAAGCCGGCTCGGACGATGCCGCCGAAATCAACGCCATGGTGATAGTAGAAGTTGTGATCCTCGTTTGCAATGACGGCTTGCTGCATCACGAGCGGAATGCGCGAGAGTGGAACGTAGGTGCGATTCTCTTTGTAGACCGAGGCTAGCAGCGTACCATCGCGCGCGAAGATGCGAGTCGAGCTCTCGGGCTGATAGTCCGCGAGGCGACTGATGTCGGGCAGGTTGCGTGAGTAGGCCGCGACGATTCCGGCGACCAGACCCGCGCCGAAGAGGACGACCAAAAGCAGGACGATCAGCGCGCCGCGCAGCCAGCTCTTTTGCCGGCCTTCGGGCCCCTTACGCTTCCGACGTTTCTTTCGCGACAGCATTCAATACGCCGTTGACAAACCGATTCGAATCCTCGGTTGAAAATTTCTTAGCTAGCTCGACCGCTTCATTGATCACCACCGCGCGCGGCGTGAGCGGCCGATGGCGCAGTTCGAACGTTCCCATCTCTAAGACCAAACGGTCGATCGTCGGCAAACGTTCGATCGTCCATCCCTCCAAAAGCGGGCCCAACAAGAGGTCGGCTTCTTGGGCATGATCGAGGGTGCCGGTGACCAGATCTTTTACGAAGGCGCGATACTCGGTCTCCTCGCCCTCGCCCACCATCTCGCTGAGCGCGTCGCCCGGTTCGCGGTGTCCGACCGCAATTGCATACAGCGCCTGGAGGGCGGCTTCACGTCCCTGTCTACGTGTGGGCATCAGTTTGCACTCGTTGACCCCACGGGCTTGGCTAGCAATCTGGGGAGAAAGCCGATGTCGTAACGCCCCTCGCGGAACTGCGGCGTCGCCAAGATTTCGAGGCAATACCCGATCGTGGTGCTCACGCCTTCGACGACCGTCTCGCGCAGCGCACGCTCCATGCGCGCGATGGCAGCTTCGCGCGAGGCGCCGAAGGCGACGACTTTGGCGATCATCGAATCGTAGTACGGCGGAACGACCGCGCCCGAAAACACGTGTGTGTCGACGCGCACGCCCGGGCCGCCCGGGAAGACCACTTTGGTCAACGTGCCAGCCTGCGGCGCGAAGTTGTTATAGGCGTCTTCGGCATTGATGCGGCACTCGATGGCATGGCCTCGCAGCTGCAGATCGTGCTGCGCATAGCCCAGCGGCTCGCCCGCCGCAATACGAATCTGCTCCTTAACCAAGTCGACGCTATACACCATCTCGGTCACCGGATGCTCGACTTGAATCCGCGTGTTCATCTCCATGAAGTACACGTTGTCGTCGCTGACCAGAAACTCGAGCGTTCCGGCATTGCTGTAGCGCACGTGCTTGCAGGCGCGCACCGCCATGTCGAGGAGCGCGGCGCGTGCCGAGTCGGAAAGGTGCGGCGCCGGCGACTCTTCGATCAGCTTTTGGTGCGAAGGTTTCTGAACCGAGCAATCGCGCTCGCCGAACGTCACGACGTTGCCGAACTCGTCTCCCAGCACTTGCACTTCGAT